>JAOUFX010000962.1 GCA_029857975.1 Deltaproteobacteria bacterium
TTACATGGATGAAGCAGAATACTGCGACCGCCTGGCCCTGATCGACCAGGGAAAAATTATAGCCCTGGGAACTCCGGCAGAGTTGAAAACCAGGTATATGCCGGAGTCCGTATGGGAACTGGAAACGGACCATTTGCATGAGGCTTTAGGAGTTTTGCAAGAGGATGCAGGGGTAACTGGCCAGCCGCCCGCCCGAGGGCCAGAATCGTCCCTAACCGAGGTAGCGGTTTTTGGCAATACTCTGCACTTGGTGACCCGACGGGAAGAAGACCCCTCTACGTATATCCCTGCCCTTCTCGCCGCTCGGGGAATTGCCACCAAGCGCTTGGTACAGATTGAGCCTTCCTTGGAAGATGTGTTTGTTTACCTGATTGAAGCTAAAGATCGCCAAGTCTCCAAACTATCGCTCAGCAGTCAGCCCTAAAGGCTAACAAAATGCTGAACGCTGAAAGTTGATCGCTGAGCGCTGTATTCTTATGAAATTCATCCGTTTAAAAGCCATTGCCTGGAAAGAATTTTTGCAGATCGTCCGTGACCCGCGCAGCCTGGCTCTGGCCATTTCCATACCGGCTCTCCTCCTCCTCCTTTTCGGTTACGCCCTGACCCTGGACGTGGATCGCATTCCCACCGTTGTCTATGATTTGGACCGCACCCCTGCCAGCCGCGACCTTAGCGATAATTTCCTTCGTTCCAAATATTTCCAACTGTTGGCCTACGCCGGCAGCTATCCGCAATTGCAGGAAATGCTCGACAGCGGCCAGGCCCTTATGGGCCTGGTCATCCCGGCCAATTTCTCCCGCGACCTGGAAGCAGACCGGGAAACCACCATTCAAGTGCTGATGGACGGGACGGATGCCAACACCGCCACCATCGCCCTGGGCTACGCCTCCGCCATCGTCACGCTCTACTCCCAAGAACTCATAAAGCAAAAAATGAATCGTCTCGGCGTAGGGAAAATATTCCCCCCCATCGAGCCCCGGATCCGTATCTGGTTCAACCCGGATTTGGAATCGAAAAATTTCATCGTTCCCGGACTGATTGCCGTGATTATGGTGATCCTCGCAGCCATTCTCACCTCGGGAACGGTCGCCCGGGAGTGGGAGCGAGGAACGATGGAGCAACTCATCTCCACGCCCATCCGCAATGCCGAATTGGTTCTGGGAAAATTGACTCCCTACTTCATAATCGGCCTGCTCGACCTCGGCCTTTCCGTAGCGATGGGCAAATTTCTTTTTCACGTTCCTTTGCGGGGAAGCGGATTCCTCCTCTTTTCTTTAGCCGGCCTTTTCCTCCTGGGAGCCATCTGCCAGGGGGTCGTCGTTTCCATCATCGCCAAGAATCAGCTTCTTTCCAGCCAGATTTCAATCTTTCTTTCTTACTTGCCGACTTTCATTCTTTCCGGCTTTATTTATCCCATTGACAACATGCCCAAACTCATCCAATTCATCACTTATATTTTCCCCAGCCGCTATGTGGTCTCCATTCTCAAGGGGATTTTTTCCAAGGGGATTGGCCTGGAAATTCTCTGGCTGGAAGGGCTCCTGCTGGCCGTTTATGCCTCGGTCATGATCTTCTGGGCCCTGCAAAGATTTCAGAAAAGGATTGTCTGATGTTTCTGCGCCTCAAAACCATGCTCATCAAGGAATTTATCCAAGTCTTCCGCGATCCCCGGATGCGCATCATTCTTTTCCTGCCCCCGATGATGCAACTGATCGTTTTCGGGTATGCCGCTAACACGGATATCCGCAACATCTCTCTCGCGGTTTATGATCAGGACCGGTCCCCGGATAGCCGCGAAATGATCGATCGTTTTTCTGCTTCGGGCTATTTTCGCGTTACCCATGTGGCCAGGAATCCTGCTGAGATTCGCCGTTTAATTGATGGAGGTAAAGTCAGCGCCGCTCTGCAAATTAATCATGGCTTTTCCCGAGAAATGCACCAGCAATTGGGTACTGCGATTCAGGTGATTGTGGACGGCACCGATTCCAACACTGCATCCGTAGTCATGAGTTATGCCCAGAGCATTGTGGGGGAATATTCCCGCTCCATATTAGAGAAACGCCTTAATCGCC
>JAOUFX010000963.1 GCA_029857975.1 Deltaproteobacteria bacterium
AATGAGTCTTTGCGCAGCCTATTGAATCGCCTTGCGGGACGACTCCCTCAGCTCCCTGGCCCCATCTTTGATCCCGAAACGCAGACCTTATCGAATGAAGTGGCGGTGGTGATCAATGATCACCTCAATCATTTTTCCCAAGGACTGGAGACGAAGCTTAAGGACGGAGATCGCATTTTCATTTTTCCCTATTTGGCTGGGGGATAGACAACAGGAGGTTGGCCCTATTCTCTTTGTGAAGAGGGGGACGTCCCGGACCACACAGAGGCTGTTCTGAGTTCGTTCTTTTCCATAAAAGCAGGCTTTGCCTTAACTTCATGTGGGGAGTTCTTCCTGAACTCTTCGACCAATCTTTTTAGCCATGCATGCTTGATTTGAATCAGTAATCATCGGTAGTATTCTTGCTCTTGACAAACGAGTTCAGTCTTAATACATTCAATTCATCACAAAGGAAGTTCTTAGTGCACCGAGTAAAGTCGGCAGAATCCATCTGGTTGAGAAGCGGATCAGCGGAGTCAAGGTTGAAATGTTGTCGCACCGACGGGAAACCAGCCGGTTAACGGAGAAAACAAACATCAACCTGTTGCATCGAGAGAAAACAGTCTAATCGACTCAGACCACTAACTAAGGAGGAAGAGATGATCTACGAGCTGCGCATCTATGAGGCCATCCCCGGCAAGCTTCCGGCCCTAAACGAACGCTTTGCCAAGATTACGATGGGCTACTTCGAGAAATATGGACTGAAAGTGGTCGGCTTCTGGACGGACGAGGTCGGCATGAGTAACCGCCTCACCTACATGCTCGCCTTCGACGACATAGCGCAGCGCGATAAGGCGTGGGCCGGTTTCAGGGCCGACCCCGAGCGGGTAAAGGCCTTCGCGGGGACCGAAAAGGACGGACCTCTTGTCGCCCGCGTCACAAACACGATCATGCGCCCAACCGCATACTCGCCGATGCAGTAGCGCTCCGCACCGGCTCGTTTGCGAGGAGTCTATTCGCGGATTATCATATCAAACTCCAATAGGAAGAGAAGGGTGAAAAGAAAGACATTTAGATCTTCCAGATGAATCCCTATTGCCCTTTGTCCACCGCAAAGGAATGTATAATGACTGGGGCATGAGTCCCAGATTGTGGCTGGGCCCAGCCGCAGGGAACGACCGGGAGCATTAATGCAAATACCAAAAATAGGATCAAAAAGATTTTTTCCCTCATATTCTTCCCCCTCCGTTCTTAAAATAAGCCTTCAGGGAGTAAAATTCAAGGTCGATGCTTCCTGGAACCGTGAATGTGTCGGCACTGAACAGGTACGTTTTATTACTTTCTTCCTGAAAGAGAGATTTGACAGATCCTCCTATTTGGAGTAGATTTCTTCCCATAATATTCAAACAAGGCAACCTTGGAAACTGACGATAGACTCAGAATTTTAGTAGCTACTAATTCTCTTGTTCTTTCAATGGACCTCCTTATGATTCCATAGGCCTGACTCGAAACTAAACTACAATAAAGGAGGAATAAACATTACCAAAATTGCAAAAGAAGCTCAAGAAAGGTACGGCTACACCGATGAACAGGTCAAGCAGTTGAAAGAAAATCAAATAAGGCTTATTAACAACATTAACAAATTAAGCAATTACAGGTTGGTTGCTGAAGTAGTTGAATCGGAGAATTGCGGATGGAATGCAAAAGTTGGTGACAAGATCGTTTTAAGTGGACCGGGCTGGATTTTACCATCGGAATGCACAAACAAAGAAAACACATGCCTGTTTGCAGTGTCCGAACTTGTTCCCTTTGCAATGATGCTGTATGACCGTGCATGCAACGACCATGATCCTTCAGATATGCTGTTTAAACGAATACGGTGCAAAGATCCCGGGGTCGGTCACTGCGGTTGGGGTCAGATTGTTATGGAAATCCGTACTGAACAGGCAGAATAAACATTGAAATTTATTTAATTCTTTAACTAAACCGCTGACATTGTCAGCGGTGGGGCGTGGGGGCGGAGGCCCCACACCTTAAGTGAACCAGCATTGCTGGTGAGCCGAGCGTATGGTAAAGTACCCCGTGCTTAACA
>JAOUFX010000086.1 GCA_029857975.1 Deltaproteobacteria bacterium
GGAAGAAGCCTTAAAAAAGATGGAAGCGGCTCTTCCCGACCTGATTACTCTGGATATTTCCATGCCGGGAAAGTCCGGGGTCAAGTTTTACCGGGACATGAAAGTGGACGATCGTTGGAAGCACATCCCGATCATTATTATCACCGGTGTATCGGAAGATTTTAAAAAGTTTATCTCTTCCCGCCAGCAGGTGCCTCCGCCGGAAGGTTACCTTTCCAAGCCGATTGAGAAAGAAGAAATCCTAGCGCTGGTGAGAAAATTTACCGCCTGATTCGGCTATACTCCCAGGATTTTATGGCAGGTCTGGCAAGGTTTAGGGGGATGGGGGAAAGAATCGATGGTGAATCTTTTTAATTTATCCCGGTCCCACAGGGAAGCAACCCTTTCCTCAAAATATTTTTTCCGGCGAGCCCAATGATCCCTGAATTCCACGCATTTCTTATCATTCCAAATTCTGTCCAAAGGCTCGTGGAAGAGATTTCCCCAATGAACTTTTTCGATCTGGAATTCCCTTCCTTGATAAATCCTTTTAAAGGGAGAGGGGAGAGGCGGATTGAGGTAAACGCAAGGAGAGAGTTCTCCCTCGACAGAAATGTATAAATTATTGAGAGGATCTTCCGCGCAAACGGCTACCTCTTCATAGGAGAGGGAAGGAATCCGCAATTTGATTTTCCATGCCCGGGCTTTCTCCCCTGCTTCCTTCAGGATATTTTCGTAATCTTCCCGACCTTTTTCGGCAAATACTTTTTGTTCGTCCTGCCAGGGATTCGTCACGTGAATCAGGTTGATCAGGACGACCTCCTCGATTTCAAGATCCCGGGCCAGCGATATAAGAGCCGGGACTTCGCGGATGTTCTCCTTCAGCAGGAGGAAAACGATGTGCAATCGGGGATGGATGACTTTTGCCCGGGATTTCCTTTCCTGAAAAATCCGGATGTTCTGGAGGAGATGATCAAGATCCGAGTTCACCCGAATGGCATTATGGGTCTGAGAAGTGGCTCCCGCCAGCGAAAACCCTATAAAGTCAACCCCAACTTGGAGAAGTTCGGCGATATAGGACCCATTCAACCCTTTTCCGCTGGTCACAAAACCGACCCGGGGACCTTCTATCTTGGCCAAGCGGATACACTCGATTAGGTTTTTATTGAGGAGGGATTCTCCCCACCCTTCCAGAACCACTGCTGCCACATCCTGGAGATAGGGAAGGAGCTTTTTAAAATCCTCTAAGCGCATATCCCGGCGGGAAAATTCTTCATATTCAATCCGATTGCACATCCGGCAGCGGAGAGGGCATCTGGAAGTGAGCTCGACCTGCCAGGCAGCAAACCTTTTTCCGCCGGATCCTTGAAAAAAATTTTTCCAGAACCCTTTTTTCATGACCTGAAGAGTCCTTGCCGGAGAGCGTCAAAGAGAGATGGGGGGGAAGGCCTGTAAAGAAGGAATTCGTGGTTGAGGAAGGGCAGGCCACCCCATTTTTTTTTAAAGAAAGCGACTCCTTGATTTACGCCCAATCCAAGATTCACGTAGGTTTTTTTCTGTTGTTCAGCCTCCCTGATTAAGGCATGGAGGAGAAGGTCTGACGCCCCCGGTACCCGGTGTTGCCGGGATCTGAAATTAAACATGTAAAAGGCATAATGTTTCGCCCAGAAATCAGCGATGTCAAAGGCCACCAGCTTCCCGGCGGAGTCCCGGACATTGAAGATACAGGCGGTAGGAACAGAGGAAAGATATCGGGGAATTCTTTGCAAGATGTAACGGGTTCCCTCATCAACGGGATGGGATACCAAAAAATCGGCAATCAGATTCCGGTGTTCTTCTTGAAATTCCTGCTCCTTCTCAACCCTGAGCTCTCTTTCCGCCCTTTGAGTCATATTCTTCACTTTGGGGGGGATTCTGAAATCAGCCAAAACAAGTTTATAATAGGTATCCGCATGACTCGGACTACCGACCTGGGAGGAAATGGCCGGAGCCATAAGGGCGATCTGGACGGGTTTGAATCGTCTGATGGCCCCTTGGAAGATCTCATTCATAAGGTCTTCCCGAAAACTCCCTTGCAGAGGATAGCCCACGAAAATAAGAACCCCTTTCCCCTGGTAACAGAGATAATCTTGCAGGAGAAAAGGCTCTCCTTCAGACATGGCCATTCCATACCCCGGGATATGTTCCGGCACATAAGCGTTGTTTTTAATAAAAATTTCTTCCTCGGCGATAATCATTCCTGCGCCTGGGTGACCTGCCGGATGGTATAACCCTCCGCTCGAAACCTGTCTTGAATTCCCGGGATATGGGACGTGCCAACGAAAGCGATAGCCTCTCCCCGGGCGAAATATCCTTTCATACGTTCAAACATCACCGGATCCCTCCTTTCCACAATGGCCGGGCAACGGGAGGGAAATTCGGTCGTTGCCGCCAGCAGGGGCTCTATTTCTCCCTGCAAATAGAGGTCAGCATGGTTTTTAAACATTTCTCCCCAGTGATCAATTTTTTTAAAAAAATGGACGAAACGCTCTAAAGGAATACCTGCCAGCCCGGCGATTTGCTCTTCTATGGTTTCGAGAAAAATAATCTCTTTTCCCAGCTGGATGGCAATTTGCCAGGCTTCCAGATCAACGGAATGTTTCCATCCCCTTTCTTTTAAAAAATTAGACCAGATTTGAAAGAAAGCCATCCAGGGGCTACGGCTCTTAAAATAAGCCAACAAGGGATCTTGACCCCTGGAAGTTAAAGAGAGGATGAGAGAAAGGGAATCAGGTTTGCTGAAAAGGTGGCCCGCCACCTTTCTTATTTTTCCGATCGTTTGATTATCCAGGGCCTCATAGAGAGTGGCGGCTTCCTCTACCTTCAAACTTTGTTCCACAACCCGGTTCATGCTTTGGTCATCTAAGGGTCCTTCGAATAAAACCACTTTGGTGCTCTGAATATAACTTTCCAGAGATTTCTTCAACCGATAAGGAAATAAATGGGCGCTGCCGGCGAGAAAACCGGCTCGGCCATCCTTTTCAATTTTCCAGACGGTTTTTAATTCTTTTTCTGAAGCCAAGAACGAAAACAATTTTTCATTGATCTTCATAACCTGGTTCCCAGGGCTTTCATCCAGGAAAGAGGCCCTCGGGTTGCGCTGACCAATTCGCCGGATTCATACTTCAAAAAGGGAAATCCTCCCCATTTTTTTTTAAATCTTCTAATTCCTTCATTCACTCCCAGTCCCAAATGAATGTAAGCTTTATGATATTCTTTGGCCAGTTTGGTCATTTCATAGAAAAGAAGATCGGAGGCATGCGCTACATAGTTCTTCCTGGAAAAGCAGCCTACCACATATGTGGCGAATTCTTCCGCCCCCAGTTCAATGACGTAATAGGCGGATAATTTTTTTTGCTGGTCCCGGGCGTTGAGAACGAAGGAGGTTTTCGAGTAAGGCACATATTCCGTCATCTGTAAAAACAATTCTTTTATCCGGGGAGGGGGGCTCTCCTTTTCCAAAAAATCCCTGGTCAGGTCAACGTGTTCTTCAGAAAATTGACGGGATTTTTCGATGGTTAAGGCTTCCGAGGCCTTCTTAACGATGCGCATTAACCCTTTTTTTACGTCATGATTGCCCATCTCCAGCTTATAGTATTCATCTCCCTCCCTTTGCCGGGCCGATTGCAGAATAGAATCAGGAATCTCGGGGGCGACAAACCAGGTGTAAGTCGGGTTGAATTTTTTTATGGTTTCCTGCAAAATGGTGGCGAAAAATTCGGGCCGGCAATCCCGGTTCAAAGGATATCCCACAAAGATGAGCCAATCATCTTTGATAAAAATAACATAATCCCCTATTAAATAGGGCTCTCCTTTGGAAACCCCCACCATTAAATTGGGTATGTGCTCGGGCACGTAGGCTTGGCGTAATATGTATTCCTCTTGGGCTTTGGAAATCATTCAAAGATTCAAGAATTAATTTCAGGTTTTCTCTTAACCTTCTTTATAATTTAACCCGTTTCTTACTAAATTACAAGAAACTCGGAATCCTTTTTTCCGTTGACATCCTTTTGCAAAGGGATATATATTTTTCATCTCCTTTGGATGGCGAGGAAAGGGGAGGCCTTTTATGATGCGGGTCATGAAAGAAAAGGCTCGTATAAAGTATTATTGAGATGGAAAGAGGAAAAGGTTTAAAATTTATAAGGAGGAGGTGAACAAGAGTAGCCATGTATCAAGTAACAGTTGATAAAGACAAATGTGATGGAAAAGGAGAATGTGTTGATACCTGTCCGGCCGATGTGTTCGAGATCAAAGACGGCAAGTCCGAGCCCGTTAACGTGGATGAATGCCTGGGCTGTGAAAGTTGCGTTGAGGTATGCCCCACGGGTGCCATAACCGTAAAAGAAGTGTAATTTTCCCCACCGGCCTGAAGAAGGGCGTTTTGGGGAGAACAATAGAAAAGCGATGGGAGGATGGGTCTTTCCATCGCTTCTTTTCCTCCCAACTTTTTACTTTCCTTCCTTCATCCCTTTTAACTTTCCTTTTCCCTTCGTCGATGATCTGCTCATGGTCATTCAATGCTTTTTTACCGGCTTTCAGGTTCAGTTTTTTATAATAGTTGAAGTTCCTTTTTACAACGTTCGTATTAGTACACTTTAGACATTTCAGACACTCCGGTTGATATGGACGAAAATTATTTTCGAAGAACCCTGGAAAAAATTGCCCAGACATCGTTCTTTAGCGGGCATTCCATCAATCTGGATGCCCGCTCCCTCAATTACAATTATGAATGTGGCGTCGGGATCCTGGAGGGGGAGCTGGGAAACGATATGGAAGAAATGTTCCGCCAGGACCTACTCGAATCAACGCCTATAACCGAGGCGGATCAATCCGCCTGGCCTCTCCACGAAAGGGTTTTGGGGACTTTTTTCTCCTGGTTCCGTTCCTATTTGTAAAAACATCGGTAGGCCCAGGCCTACCTGAGACGGAGGATTGTTCATGGGCAAAAGCAAAGTATCCATCGTAAAAACCGACCCCCAACCAGACTTTCCAGCCATCCGCCAGGCGGTGGAGAAAGCTATAGACCTCATCGGGGGAATCGAAGACCTGATTAAGCCCGGCAAGAAAGTTCTTTTAAATCCCAGTTGGGTAGCGCCTCCTACTGAGCCCGAGAAGGGTTGTATTACCCAGGCCGAAGTAACCCGGGCCGTGGCCGACATCGTGCGGGAAATGGGCGCCCGGGCGATTATCGCCGAATCTGCGGCCGTGGGGGTGGACAGCGAGAAGGTTATCGCAGCTTCAGGGTACGGCCAGCTCAGGGAAAGCGGCTATGAAGTAATTGATTTAAAAAAGGCCGCGAAGATCATGATTCCCGTCCCCGGCTGGAAGGTATTTAAAGAAATTGAAAGCCACCCGTTGGTGCGGGAAGCGGATGTAATCGTTTCCCTGCCGAAAATGAAAACTCACGACCAGACTGAAATCACCTGTGCGATTAAAAAACTCAAAGGTTTGCTTTCGGACCGATATAAGCGGATGATGCACCAGGAAGGGTTATTCGAAGGGGTCGTAGACCTTCTGGCGGCGGTGCAGCCGCAATTGACGATAGTGGATGCCGTTTATTGCCAGGAAGGATTGGGCCCGGTTTTCGGCAGGCCGGTGGAAATGGATCTCATCTTGGCCGGTAAGGACCTCGTGGCAGTGGATGCGGTGTGCGGGCGGATTATGGACTTCGAGCCGGAAGAAATTCAGCTTACGAAAATTGCTGCCGCCAGAGGTTTGGGAACCCACAAGACGGAAGAGATTGCCATCGTGGGTGAACCTTTAGAGAAAGTTCGCCGTCGCTTTTTGCGTTCCATCGAAGATAGTCCTGTGCAGGTGGAAGGCTTTAATCTTATCCATGGGGGTATTACCTGCACCGGCTGCCGCAACACGGTGATGAGCGCCCTGGTGGATATGCGTAACGCCGACCAACTCATGTATCTTCCGGGAGTAACGGTGGTTACGGGAGATCCCGAGATTCCGCCGTTCGTCCCCGCAGAGAGCATGGTAACCATAGGAAAATGCGTTCCCGAAGGGAAACGGGGCCAGCGTTATGTCAGGGGCTGTCCTCCCAACAATGTCTACGTAGTGCAGGCCATCATCGGGGAGAAGGGGAAAGCCAAGGTGATGTATGCAGAAGGTGACTTAGATTCTACCAAACAGAAATAACCGGCTCCCTTGCCACGGATCGGCTGGCGGTTAAAATTTTGATCTCTACGGAGGGAATGGAAATAGGTGAGAAAAGCCTAAAGGGGTTGCGGCTGTTCCATATTTATGCGAAACTTGATAACCGAGTAGGCTTCTTGCAAGAGGCACTACTTCGCCATTCCGGCGAAAGCCGGAATCCAGAACTGCTTAATAAACCTGGATTCCGGGTCGCGCTTCGCCCTGTACACCAGGCGGTGCAGGGCTGCGCTTGCCCGGAATGACGATTTCCTCTTGCCCCTAAGATTTTTTTGAAGAGGCTTTAATAATTCTGGATCAATGGGTAAAAAAAAAAATTCCCTGAGGGGATAAATAAAAGGAGGAACAGTAAATGGCGCAAGGCTACAATGGAAAGATTTTGCGAGTGGATTTGACTTCAGGCGAAATAAAAGTAGAAGAGCCCAGCGAGGTCATCTACCGCACTTATATGGGGGGCGGAGGTTTGGCCTCCTATTATTTATTGCGGGAACTTCCGCCAGGCATCGATCCGCTGGGACCGGAAAATATTCTCATCTTCGCCTCCAGCGTCATCACGGGTGCCCCGGTCTCCGGGATGGTGCGTTATACGGTGGCGGCCAAATCTCCTTTGACGGGGGGATACGGCGAGGCAGAAGCCGGGGGTTTTTTCGGCCCGGAATTAAAAATGGCCGGTTTTGACGCGGTGATCATTCGGGGGAAAGCTCCTCAACCGTCTTATCTGTGGATCCACGATGGCGAAGCAGAAATTCGGTCGGCTGCAGGGATATGGGGGCTGGAGACGGGCCCGGCTCAAGAAAAAATCCGCCAGGAATTGGGAGATACCCGGATCCGGGTGGCCCAGGCCGGCCCGGCCGGGGAAAAGCTGGTTCGTTTTGCCTGCGTGATCAATGAACTGAAGCATGCCAATGGCCGGACGGGTATGGGAGCGGTCATGGGTTCCAAGAATCTAAGAGCCATCGCTGCCCGCGGGACGAAAAAACTGGAATATCATGATCCGGAGAAGATAAAAGAGCTGGCCAAATTGCAGTCCGAGCTGATTGCTCAATGGGGTCCGAACAAAACCATGCGCAAGTTGGGAACGCCCAACCTGGTAATGGCCTTGAATACCCAGGGCATTCTGCCCACAAAAAATTACATCACCGGCGTCTTCGAAGGTGCGGAAAAGATCAGCGGCGAACGGATGGCTGAGACGATCCTGAAAAGTGAGGAAGGATGTTATGCCTGCTCCGTTCGCTGCAAGCGGGCGGTTGAAGTTCCCGAGGGGCCTTACGCCACCTCCCGTGAATATGGGGGGCCAGAGTATGAAACTCTGGGTTCTCTCGGATCCCTCCTGTGTATTGATAATTTGGCGGCCATTGCCAAGGGCAACGAGCTGTGTAACCGCTATGGACTGGACACCATCTCCGTCGGCGTGGCCATTGGATTTGCCATGGAATGCTTTGAAAAGGGCCTTCTTGGCAGGGCGGATACCGAAGGCATGGAATTTCGGCTCGGCAATGCCGAAGCCATGGTGCAGGGCATCGAATGGATTGCCCACCGCAAGAAAGGCCTGGGTGACCTGCTGGCCGATGGAGTAAAAGTGGCCGCAGCCAAGATCGGCAAGGGCGCTGAAAAATTTGCTTTGCATATCAAAGGCCAGGAACTCCCGATGCACGATCCGCGGGGAAAGACGGGGCAGGGGCTAAGCTTTGCGCTCTCCCCCACGGGGGCCGACCACATCGAAGCTCCTCACGATACGCCTTTCGCCATGCCGGGAGCAATGCTGGGACGCATTGCCCCCCTGGGTCTTCTGGAGCCGGTACCGGCCAGAGATTTGGGTCCCCAAAAGGTGCGCAATTATGTCTATCTGCACTTGGTGTGGTCCCTTTTCAACTCCCTGGGAATCTGTAACTTTACGGCCGGCCCGGTTTGGGCGTTGCCCATCAACAAATGGGCCGAACTCGTTGGCGCGGTCACCGGCTGGGATACCAGCCTCTGGGAACTGCTGAAGGTGGCCGAGCGGACCGTGACCATGGCCCGGGTATTCAACCTGCGGGAGGGCTTCGGGCGCAAAGACGATACGCTTCCCGATCGACTCTTTGAACCCCTGGAAGGAGGGCCGCTTCAGGGAAAAGGCATTGACCGCAAGGAATTTGCCGATGCCTTGACCCTGTATTACGAAGCCATGGGCTGGGATCCACAGGAGGGAGTTCCTACGAAGGGGAAACTGGCTGAGCTGAACCTGTTCTGGCTGGATGAATTGATCAAGGATAAAAGAGAGGGGCAATAGGGCGAGGGTCGTTGGAAAAGGAAAAATATGTTAGGGGTATCCACTTCTTTCCGATCGGAAATA
>JAOUFX010000087.1 GCA_029857975.1 Deltaproteobacteria bacterium
TGAGGATGCGATCCACCAAAAGAAAGGGGTAGCGGTGCGGCAGGATGCTCTGAATTTCCCGGTTTTCCATCATAGCTCGAACCCCACTTCCCGGACGTCCACCTTTAGGATCACGTCAGCCTCCGCTGCAACTTCAGCGCCAACTTGCGCTTTCCCCTTGAACTTCCAGAGATTTCTTTCCTTGCCGGTGAGACTGACCAGAAAATCCAGCCGGTCACCGGGGAGGACAGCACGTTTGAATCTCAAGCGCTCCACTTTTTCAAGGGAGATGTGTATATTCCTTCGGGTGAACGATTCTTCCAAAAAGATAAGGGCGCTCTGAATCAATCCTTCCAGAGTAAGGACTCCCGGCATGATAGGCTCGCCTGGAAAGTGCCCGGAAAGGTAGAGCTCATCGGCCGTGACCCACTTGACGGCTTTGATTCTTTTTTCCCGCTCCAGCTCCTCCACCCGGTCGATCACCACCGTGGGAAAAGGATGGCCGAAACGGAGAAACACTTCCTCCCATTTTTTCCGTTCAACCCAGCCGACGTTTTCTGCGTTTATAATGTTTAACCTCCCTGGGGCTTTTTCCTACACCCACCCCGCTCAACGACGAACGTCACCTGAAAAACGTCAATGAGGAAGCCTTTTTTTGAGTGTGCAGTTCCCCCTCCGGGGTTCCGGAACTGTAAGAGAGAAAAAAAAGATTATTGCCGGAGAGAGCCGAGCTTCCCCACGTAGCAGCAAATCAATGCGGGCAAAAAAACGAAATCCTTATTCTGTGGATTCTTTTTTCGTCTCTTCTTCTTTGGAGGAGGCTGAGGTTTTCACATCCTCGATTCCTAAATAAATCGCTAAAGCCCCACCCAGCACTAAAATGATGGGGATAACCCCTTTGAGGACTTCCAGGAAGTCAACCCACCAAACAATCAAGCCCACCACGCCGATGATCATAGCCACGATTCCACCGAGTAGTATCTTCATCTCTTTGGTTCCTCCTTGTTTTTTTATATAATCATATTGAAACTGATTCAATTTGTCAAAGGATGAAATTAAGACCTACAAGTAGTCCAAGAAGTTGGACCGAATGTAGGAAAAGTTGCGCTCAATGTTGCTCTTGCCCTGGATAACCTCACCATGGCCGGAAAGGAGCCATTCCGCATCTAACCGGGAAAGCTTTTCGATGGAATCACGCAGGAGCGCTCCATCCCCTCCCGGGAAATCGGTCCGCCCGACACCCATGGGGAAGACGACGTCGCCGGTGAAAAGGGCCTTCTTCTCCGGCCAGTAAAGGCTGATCGACCCGGGAGAATGGCCGGGGGTGTGCAGCACCTCCAATGTTTTTGTTCCCAGCTTCAGCTCCCCCTCTTGGAGATAAAAATCTACTTTGAGCTCGGGTTTTTCCAGGCCGAAAGCTCCGTAAAACTCGCCTCCAACCTCTTGCATAAATTTTTCTTCCTCCTGATGGAGGGTCAGCACCACGCCGGATCGGGCAAAGGTCTGGACGGCTTCAAAGTGGTCCGGATGGATATGTGTAACGAGGATCATACCGATATCTTCGAGCTTGTTTCCGTCTTTTTCCATTTGCCGGATTAAATTCTTGACGAGATGCTGGTGGCCGGGGTCGATCAGCACGGGCAGATTCCCGCCGATCACGTAGCTGTTACAGTTATTCTCCTGCATACTTTTCCAGGGATAAGCATAAAGATCAGAATCGAGTTTCATGAAATCTCCCTCCCATTGCGGATTGCGGATTGTAAAACTTTAATTCCGCATTCCGAAATCCGAATTCCGCAATCTTATAATCATTTCTTCGTTGCTTTTTCCAGAAGGTCTTCGATGGTCAAGGGCAGAATCGGTAAAGGATCCATAGGGCGACCGTCGTGCCGTAATTCAAAGTGAAGGTGCGGCCCAGTAGATTTCCCCGTACTACCCACTCCTCCGATGGCCTGCCCCTGACGCACAGACTCCCCTTCTCTGGCGATCATTACGTTCATATGCCCGTAGATCGTTGTATAGCCCAGATCATGCCGCAATACCACTACGTTCCCATACCCGGTTCGGGACTTACGGGAGAGAACCACTTCCCCGTCCATGGCCGCTTTAACTTCTTGATATGAGGGGGAAGCAATGTCGATCCCGGCGTGAAGCTTCTTCCTCCGGGGGCCAAACGGCGAATTGATCTTCCCCGGGATAGGCCAGACGATGTCCAGTTCTTTCCCCAGCCAGGGGGGCTTTCCTGCCTCCTTTTCAACGCTTGCTGAGGGCATTGGTTTTTCCTCAGTTTCCAGTGAACTCTCCAGATCCCTTTTTTCTAAAGACGACAGCGGCAAGGAAGGCGCGACCGATAAAACTGCTTTGGCCCCGGGAATAAAAATTTTTTGCCCCACTTTGAGAGCCGAGGGAGAGGTTAAACCATTGGCCTCCACGAGTTTGGCAATGGGAATGTTGTAAGCCAGGCTAATCCGGTAGAGCGTTACTCCCTGGGTCACCGGATGATAAATCCCGTTTTTTTTAGCGATCGCCGTTAGGGGGGGAAAAAGAATAAAAAACAAAACGGCCATTAGGAGATTGAGGAGAACTCCGCGACTGAATTCCTTACTGGGTGCAGAAATTTTCCCGATATTTCGTTTCTCCATGCTGCGAATTTTAAGATAACAGGGGAGGATATAAAATGCAATATGCAAAATTTATCTTGTTGGTGCAGCAAGTGGATTGGTTCTCGCATTTACTTGATATAGTATTTCTGGGGGTCGAAAATCCTGAGGAGCCTCAGCTCGTCCAGCGTGGGGGGCGGAACCGCTGTGGGCTCTCTGGCCACTTTCAATTTCCAGCCACAGTTTTCTTTGATTTTTCTAACGATCCCCTCCGTCGATGAAACGTCCCGGTCGGAGAAGTATTTGGTCAGGGTAAACTCTTCATCGCCATCCAGCTTTTCAAATACGCCCATGGTGGAGACCAGTGTTTTTACTTTGGCACCGGGAGCAGTGATAAAGGGTACTTTTTCTAAAAAACGGTGCCGCGACTGCTGCATGATCACCATTGTTTCTCTGGCTCCACTGGCTACATCATTCGCACCGCCCGAGCCGGTGATATATAAATCGCCTGTAACCCAGTGAGAGTTAATATTGCCATACTTATCTATCTGCCCTCCACCCAGAACGCCGATGCATCGATTCGTGGCACCACAGGCAATGACTCCCAGAGTATCTAACGTTTCAGTCAACATCTTACAGGTGGCAAAATTGCCGAAGTTGAGAAGGAAGGGCTCCGCGGGGCGTGGGGAGTTTCCGTAATATCCCAGCTCCACCAGGAGTTCCACAATGTAGCCTTCTTTCTGCAGATGGTATTTAGCCACCCAGGCAGCCAGGTTAGCCGTTCCTGCCCCGGCCAGCATCGTTTTATGCTGGCTGCGAAGGATCCTGTCCTTAATCTCCCGAGCGGCGATGATCACCATCCTTTCAACATTATTGTATTCTTCTTTTTCGGATATCGTGCCTTCCAGGGCATCCAACTGGTATCGCCAGGCGTCCCGATCAGCATTGCCTTTGAGGGAAAGGATTCTATCCCGTCCCAGCTTGAACTTATAATCGTCAAAGGAGGGGCAGTCAAGCACCCATTCCTGAATCCAGGCATCAAGGGACCTGGGGCTTTTACAGGTCTGATTGAACTGGGTCATGAATTCATAGTCCTCAGCGTAAGCTTCAAATTCCTCCATCCCCTGGTTCCATACACCGCCGGGGTGCGCCCCCAAAGGTACGACCGATACGGAGTTCACCATATAGGCCGGCAGCTTTACCAGGTGAGAGTGCTGCCTGATGAAATCGGTGCTGACCAGCTTTTCCACGGTAACCACCACTCCCCCGGTACTGGCTTTCGCACCCCAGAGGCTCTCACTATAAGGAGCCGTGAGGATGGTATTCCCCTCCCGATCGGCCGCCACCCCGTGGATGATGGAGATATCAGGGTTCAGCGCTTTCAGGAGACCAATCTTTTTCCCACTGCCAAACGGGTCGTCGATCACTCGGAAGGAGTCTTTGTTCTTTTCGGCCAGGGAGCTCCCGACGATCGATGTCGTAGACATAACGCCGACTCCAAGAGCTCCGGCCATGAGCATCAGTGGAAAGGTTAGGATCGACCAGTCTTCCAGCTCCACCTCTTTATTGGCATAGGCCTTTTGGCTTACAGGATTGGGACTGTACCACGGATAGACGTTTCCGGAGAAGGTGGTAATAACCTTCTTGATCAATCCCAAATGAAGCAGAATCGTGACGGTATCCCTGATCCCCCTTATAATCAGGGTGAAATCGGGCTTCCTTCCATAAAACTGCCGGGCAATCTCAAGGATGGCGGCACCGGAACAGCAATGGGTAACGCCAATGTGTATTTTGGCACCCGGCTTTATATTGCGCCCAATCGCTTCCTTGAGGCTTATAACTTTGTCCTCGCCCTCGTCTTCTTTTATTTTAAAGGTGCTTTCAAGCAGGTCGTTAAATCTGCCGGCCATATCTTCCTCCTGTGACTCTTTAATGATTCAAGCTTACAAGAGACAGCTATGCCTGTCAATCGACGCCAGCTCCTTGCCCACCTCTACTTTTGTGTTCTCGCCCGGACCCTTCAGCCCGGGCCGGGCAGCTCCTGCATAAAAAACAGAGGGAGGCCAAGGGCAAGCTTCAAGCTTTTTTAAAAATATCTTGACAAGAGGAGTCCCTAAGGCTATTTATTCGCTAAGAGCTGCCTGCCAGATGCCCCAGAATTGTTTATATCCTTGGACCAGGAAAAAATTCCCTGTTGAGAAATGGAACGCGTAGATGAAGGTTGAAAATCCGATGAAGCTTTTATTTCATCCCCGAACGATTGCTGTAATCGGCGCTTCGGATGACCTTTCCCGAATCGGCGGATTACCCCTCCGCTTTTTACGCCAGCACGGGTATGGCGGGAAAATCTTTCCGGTGAATCCGCGATACCAAGAGATTGCCGGTCTGCCCTGTTTTCCTTCTCTGACCGATATTTCCGAGCCCGTAGATTTGGCCCTGATCGCCGTTCCTCGAAAATTTGTGCGGGAGGCCTTCCAGCAGTGCGCTGGCAAAAAGGTCCCTTATGCCATTCTATTCAGCGCGGGTTATGCGGAGATGGGTAGAGAGGGAAAGAAAGAGCAGGAGGAGTTGGGAAAATTTGTGCACGAAACAGGGATCCGGGTTGTTGGCCCGAACTGTAACGGCATCATCAATACCCACGGGCATGTGGCCACCTCTTTTACAACCGGGCTGGAGATCGATTCCCTGGTCCCCGGGGCCGTCGGCCTCATCACCCAGAGCGGTGGGATCGGCAATTGCATCTTTACCCGGGGTATCGACCGTTCCATCGGCTTGAGTTATTTTATATCCTCCGGCAATGAGCTTGACTTGGAGGTCTCCGACTTCCTGGAATACTTCATCCAGGACGAGGCGACGCGGTCCATCGCCCTCCTGCTGGAGGATTTGAAGAATCCCAGAAAATTTTCTTGCGTCGCTGACCAGGCCTTCCGCGCGGGCAAACCCATTGTGGTCCTCAAGGTGGGCCGTTCGG
The DNA here is from genome assembly GCA_029857975.1 of Deltaproteobacteria bacterium. The sequence continues at coordinate 5,551 of JAOUFX010000087.1, forward strand.
AAAAAGGGCGGGAGGCCGCGGCTTCCCATACCGGTGCCATGTCCGGAGCGGATACTTATTATGATGGACTCTTCCGGCAGAAAGGCATCAGCAGGGTTTTTGATATTGATGATTTAATTGAAGTATCCCACCTTTTCTCCTGCTATAAACCTCCGGCAGGCAACCGTATCGCCATCCTTACGTCCTCCGGCGGAAGCGGAGCCTTAATGGCCGACTTAGCCTCAGATCACCAGCTTCGTCTTCCTCATCCGTCGGCCCGCGCCCGGGATCAACTGCACGATGTAATCCCGGCGGTGGCAGAAATCGCCAACCCCATGGACATTACAACCCAGTTCATGAACAATCCGGATGTCATTGCCCGCTACCTCCGGGTTTTTGCCGAGGATGAGAACTTTGACGTGTTGATCATCACCTTCACGACTTCCACACCCGACACAACCTTGCGTCTGGCCGAGAAGATCGCCGCCACCGCCCCCTCTCTGCCTAAACCCTTAGTGGTCTGCTGGCCCGTTGGCAATATGGCCCGCCCGGCCTTCCATTGCCTGGAAAGAGCCGGCATCCCTCTTTTTTTCCATCCCTCTCGTTGCTTGTCGGCTGTGGGCCATTTCACCCGGTACGCCATACACCAGAAAACGCACGTTTAATCGTATGGACCAAGGAAAGGCAAGAGGAGTCATCTCTTCCTGAGTGCAGGAACTCTGTAACATTTTAGCTCTTTGAAAAAATTGGCTAAACTCCAACGCCCCATGCAAAAGTTTGAAAATTTCGATATGACTATGATTTGACGGAAAAATTGGCATTTTTCACTTTTCAATGAAATTTAGCGTGTCTTTTCAAAACGCTAAATTGATATAGAACTCTTAATCCTTGCCCCCACTTTTCAATGGATCGATGAATTTAATTTGATTAACGGAGCCCGGACGGGAGGGTGATGAAAAGGGGAGAGATTCACCCTCCCGTCCGGGCCGGGCAGTCTCTTCCCGGACCCGGCGGGGAGATGCTGCGCTGGGCCAAAAGGCGGTGGTTCTTCCATGACTTGGAGCTTTACTTCCACCGCTGTAGCAAAGATATATGTTGTTTGTGCTCTCTTTTTGCGGAGGCAAAGTGAGGGGTGCCGAAAGGTTTGATCCCACCGTTTGGCCGGCGCGCAGCACCTCCCCGCCGGGTCCTGATAATTCTTCTGCAATCATGAGAGAAAATAAAAACCAGGGGGCAAGACTCTTAATCCTGTTGACAGGCTATGCCAAATTTAATACATTCTTATTGCCTTGCAACGAGAAACTCTGCCGGGCGAAGAAATGCTTTCAATGGATGTGGAGGAATTATGAGAATCAAAGTACGGGACGAAAAGATCATCAAGGCCATTAAAAAACTGGAGGGAATTGATATTATTCTTAAGAATGTAGAAGATGCCAAAAACGCCATGCGTCTCATCCTCCGCAAGACGGAAATATCCCGCAGTAAAGAATACGAAGGCCTTAAAGACATTACCATTACCCAGGTCTTCGAACATGCCACCAGCGCCATGGAATATTATTCTTTTTACGAAGTCGAATTCATCCTTAACGACGACCGTTTTATGGAAATGGAGATCGCTTTGATTAAGGAACTCCAGACTATGTTTGAAAAATTATAGCTGGGGCTGGGAAGAATCATATATGATGCTATGGTTAGAATCATCCCATCATCGAGGAAAAAAATCAATCCGGCCTTTACCTTGACAAGCCAGAAGCAGGTTCGACAACTCATCATTGTCAATCATTTTATCAGGGAAGAGAAAAAATAGTGCCAGTGGCACTAAACACTCCATCTGCCACTTCTTTACGGGAGGTTTTCATGCTGGCCAGAGCGATGAAAGAATTGATCGTCAGGGGCAATATTTATGATTTAGGGCAGCCCTACTTCCCGGGCATGCCCCACCACCCCAACCATCCTCCGTTCGCTTTTTCTCTGACTAAAAAGCACGGGGATGTCATGTACCCGAATCAGGTCAGTTCGGCCAATGACCTCTTTGCCACCGGCGGCCATACCGGAACCCATCTCGACTCCCTCGGGCACATATCCAAGAAGGGTAAACTTTTTGGAAACGTGGATGCTTCCAAGGTTCAAAGTTATAGCAGGGGGTTGAAAAGGGGAGGAATCGATGTCACCCCGCCGGTTATACGAAGGGGAATTCTGCTGGATGTGGCCAGGGCCCTGGGGAAAAATGTTCTCTCCCCTGCCTTTCCTATCGGCCCCAAAGAATTGGAAAAGACAGCGGCCAAAGAAGGCGTCACTTTTAAAGCCGGAGATGTTGTGCTCATCCGTACCGGGTGGGCAAAGTACTGGGGAGACCCCAAGAGATTCGTGGCCAACGAGAAAGGTGCGCCAGGGGTAAATCTGGAAGGAGCAAAGTGGCTGGTCCGCTATAAGATGGCCTTCACCGGCTCAGACACCACGGCTTACGAAAAGACGCCAGCCCATGACCTGCCGGTGCACGTTTTCCTTCTAAATCAGAGGGGAATCCAGCTCATGGAAATGCTCAACTTGGAGGAGATTGCCCGGGATAGAGTTTATGAGTTCCTGTTTGTGGCCTTGCCGCTTAGAATCATGGGTGGAACTGCCTCCCCCGTCCGCCCGGTGGCGATTTGTTAAAAGGCGTAAGGCGAAAAAATAGGCCAGAGGCGGCAATAGGCAATAGGGTTTAAGGGAAAAAAGCATGAGTAATCTGTTCGCCGTCTGCATACCAGGGCTCGAGGATTTTACGGCCCAAGAACTTGAACAACTGGGCCTGGGAGTCAAACGTACCCTTTCTCCATGGGTAGATTCTCCTCCGGGGCGAAAACCGGATGATACGGGGGGTGGCGTAGAATTTCGCGGGTCGCTGCCCGATATTTACCGGGTCAACCTGCACCTGCGCACGGGGAGTCGGGTGCTGGTTCGACTGGGCACGTTTTAC
>JAOUFX010000964.1 GCA_029857975.1 Deltaproteobacteria bacterium
GGCTCTTGTAGTCACAGCGCCGGAAAGAGAAACCGCCAAGATCATAGCCGCTCTTCAGGCCGAAGGGATTCCGGCATCGGTGATAGGAAAAATTCAGGTAAAGGAAAAGGGAGTCAAGCTGGTGAGACAGGGCAAGGAGGAAGATTTACCCATCTTTGACAGGGACGAAGTGGCCAGGTTTTTCGAAAGGAATGAATCATGAATGGGATCGTGACCCGATATAAGAACAAAAAGTTCGTCAAGGAGCGGGTGGAACTGGACGGCCATGCGTACGATAATTGTACTTTCGTGGAGTGCCTGATCGTCCTAGAAAAAGGAGAGACCGAGATAAAAAACTGCGTTTTTCAAAAATCCCGCCTTATGCTCTTAGGACAGGCTCTGCAGATTGCCAAAATCCTCCAGAATTTTATCGGCAAGAAACCTCTACAAGTGCTGGATTTTGCCGAACCGGGAATTTTCGGGGAGCAAAAGAAATTCACCACAGAGAACGCAGAGGGCGCCGAGAAAGATTGAATAATCGAAAAAAGAAAAGTCGTTCTTCATATTGCTGTTTTTGTATTCTTATGTTTTGGTAATCTATAACTCTGCGTTCTTGGCGATCTCTGCGGTGAAGGATGGAAAAAATGATTGTTAAAACTTTTTGTGCCCGCATGGACCACGGGGGATGCGGGCTTCTCCTTGAGGTGGAAAAAGGCCGGATCGTTAAGGTTGAAGGTGACCCGGAGTCTCCCTTGAATCGAGGAACGATCTGCGCCAAGGGAGTCGCTCAAATCGAGCGGCTCAATCATCCGGATCGGCTGCGGCATCCCTTAAAAAGAGCCGGGGCCAAAGGGGAAGGCCAATGGCAGAAAATCTCCTGGGAGGAAGCTCTGACCACGATCGCCCGGAAGATCCGCGAAAGAATTCAGCAACATGACGAGAGGAGTATCGCCTTTGCCCAGGGGACGCCCAAGGGGCTGGAGCTGTACCTGATGATCCGGCTGGCCAACGCGCTTAAGGTTCCTCACGTGGTCACGCCTGGATCCATCTGTCATATGCCCCGGGAGACGGGGGCTCTGATTACCTGCGGCTTCTTTCCCGTCCCCGATTATGACCATCCTCCGGCACTGGTCCTGGTATGGGGAAGTAACCTGTTCCAGACCAACGAGGAAGGAATCATCGGGTCTCAATTGCGCAGGGCCCTCGATGGCGGCGCCCGGTTGATCACCATCGACCCGAGGAAGACTCTTTTGGCATCGAAAGCTCACCTCTGGCTTCAGCCCAAGCCAGGGACGGATTTGGCGCTGGCGCTGGGGATACTGCAGGTGATTGTGGACGAAGATCTTTATGATCGGGAGTTCGTAGAGAAGTGGACAGTTGGTTTTGCTGAGCTAAAAACCCATTTACAAAAATATCCCGTAAAGGACGTTGCCGAGATCACCTGGATTCCGGAAGAAAATATTATTCAAGCCGCCCGCCTGTATGCCCGCACCAGGCCCGCTTGCATCCAATGGGGGAATGCCCTCGAACACAATATAAACAGTGTGCAATGCGTGCGGGCATTAATGATCCTGAAAGCGATCACCGGGAACCTGGATATCCCGGGCGGGAATGTGCAGCGCATCAGCCCTCCGGTGATGCGTCCCGGAGAATTTGTCCTCAGCAAGAGTTTCGGCGATAAGAGAGAAAAACTTTTAAGCCCCGAGTTCCGCCTGGCGGCGCAGATGGGTTTTACCCCCAGCCAATCGCTTATCAAAACGATCCTCTCCGGCAAACCCCATCCTATCCGGATGATGTATATCCAGGGGGGGAACCCCCTTTTGAGTTATGCCAACGCCAAAGAAACTTTTCAGGCTTTGCAGCAACTCGACTTCCTGGCCGTGGCTGAAATTTTCATGACCCCTACGGCCCAGCTGGCGGATATTGTTCTGCCGGCGGCCATGAATTTTGAGTTCGATGACATCGGCCATTACGGATTACCCCATGGCTTTATCCTGGCCCGGCCCAAAGTTGTAGACCCGCCGGATGAATGCCGGCCGGATTCTCTGATGCTTAACGAATTGGGGAAGAAATTAGGAAAAGAGAAG
>JAOUFX010000088.1 GCA_029857975.1 Deltaproteobacteria bacterium
GCCTCCCTCGACCGATCATTAGTAGGTGAAGCTGGTAACCAAGGATTGGTACTTATCCCCCTCAATCTTGGTTATGCCTGGCCTTGATCAGTAATAAGCTCAGTCAGACTACTATTTTGATTTTAAAAAGATTCTTCCAGAATTCTCTATGTTCCTCCAGACGACAACGGTGGGAATGACTTTGCTTCTTATTCCACCCTTCCCTCCCTGATTTTGCCTCGTGCGAAGATGCTTTTTCCCACATAATACTGGGAGAAATGGTTAGTGTGATTTCAAGGCAAGTAGGCAAATAGACTCAGCGACCGGGCGGGAGAAGACCAGGATTGGTGGTTGAAATCTTCCGCCTGTCGCGCGGCAAGCTTGGGATAGGAATCAGATGGGAGCCAGACAAAGAGAGAGTATTTCAACACTTTCATCCCGAAATCTGCAGGTTGACAATCCTGGCCCAAGGGTGAAGATTCCTCTTGCAAATCGTCATCAAAATGCTAAATAATCTATATCCCTCGGACAAAAACTTATCGATGGCGAAAAGCCGCAGGAGGTCAAAATGCCTAAAAAAGGATCCAAGCCCCCTTACAAACCGAAGATAGAATATCGGTATACGGTAAAGGACATCGCCGAAGCTGCAGGGATCACAAGGGGTGCTTTGAGTTTAGCAAAGGTCCGGGGGAAGGTAGATTTTGGAGATTTTAAGAGTGTGGTTAGCTTCCTCACCCGGGCCATCATCGAGAGACGTCTCCGTGGGGATCTTTTTATTCCTACAGCTCGGGGTGCAAAAAGACGGGGGAGGACTGGGAGTCAAGTGTCTGGCAAGAGGCCTAAAAAGGCTGTTCGTCGCAGATAGAAATTCCTTCCTGAAGTCCACAAACTACCATCTCTGATTTTTATTGTAGATTTCGAACGGGAATCGTGATAATCAGGTTCATTGCTAATGGGTCTATTCATTCCGGATTGGACATCGGTTTTTCTACCCTGACCTAAAATCGTAGAGGGTTACTTCGAAGTTATCACGTAACTTTCGAACAACGTCCAATTCAATCAATTATCAATGAGAAACGATGACCGGGGCCGATGGCCTCGGCGGCTGTAAGGAAGACAATCCCAAGAACAGAATGAAGAAGGAGGTACAATGAAAAGGAGATGGTTTTTCATCTGGTTGCCGTTTTTTTTCCTGCTTGGGGCCGGCCTAGCATTCGGGGCACCAAGAGATACGGTGGTCATCGCTCAGGGGGTGGATCCCTCAACCCTGGATCCCAACAACCACCAGGAGACCCCGGCGTTCAACGTATGCCTGAATATTTTCGACACCCTGCTCGTCCGGGACGATAGCTTGAAGATCCAACCCCTGCTGGCCACTTCCTACCGGCTGGTCAACGACAACACATGGGAATTCACCTTGAGGAAAGGGGTGAAATTTCATAACGGGGAGCCCTTCAACGCCGAAAGCGTCAAATTCACCCTGGAGCGCATGGCCGACCCGAAGAATAAGCTGAAGCAAACCTACTTTCAGGGGGTCATCGATCGGGTGGAGGTGGTCGATGAATACACCGCCCGGGTCATCACCCGGAAACCCTACCCCTACCTGGACGCGCAGCTGGCCCACATCGGGCACATGCTTCCTCCCAAGTACGTTCAGGAAAAAGGGCCGGCCCACATCACCACCCGCCCGGTGGGAACGGGAGCCTATCGGTTTGTCGAATGGGTGAAGGACGATCACCTCAGGCTCGAAGCCAACGAGAGTTACTGGCAGGGACGTCCGCGCATTCCCAAGGTAATTTTTCGGCCCATTCCCGAAGCCACCACCCGGGTCGCCGGACTCCAAACCCAAGAACTGGATGTCATCGTCAACATCCCGCCCCACCTCTCCCGCCTGATGGCCTGGAAGGGCCGCTCCTATGTCTCCAAAGTCCCCTCCTCCCGCGTGATCTTCATGGCCTTCGACAATACCCGGGGCGGGCCCGTGGCCGACAAGCGGGTGCGCCTGGCCATGGCCCACGCCATCAACATGAAGAACATCATCAAGAAAGTGCTGGAGGGAAACGCGGTCCGTTTGGGCGTCCCTCTCACCCAGTACCATTTCGGCTATGACCCCAAGATCAAACACCATCCCTATGATCCCGAAAAAGCCAAAAAGCTCCTGGCCGAGGCGGGGTACGCCAAGGGTTTCGACTTCGTCCTCCATTCGCCCAACGGCCGCTACCTGAACGACAAAGAGGTATCCGAAGCCGTGGTGGGGGACCTGCGCAAGGTCGGAATCAACGCTTCCGCCAAGGTGCACGAGTGGGGAACCTACATGTCCATGCTGTACGCCCACAACGCTCATCCCGCCTACCTCCTGGGGTGGGGAGGAGCGACGTTCGACGCCGATGGGACCTTCTTCCCCCTTCTGCGCACCAAACAGGTACTCTCCCATTTCACCCATCCCCAGCTGGACGGCCTCATCGACCGGGGCCGTTCCATCATGGACCGGGCGGAGCGGCAGAAGCTCTATTCCCAGGCCAGCAAAATCTTCCAGGAGGAAGTCCCCTGGGCCTTCGCCTACCAGCAAATCGACATTTACGGGGTGAGTGAGCGGCTGAACTGGAAGTCCCGAGGGGACGAGAAGCTGTTCGTCTTCAACATGTCTTTCAAGAAATAAAAGTCGGCGGCGGGCCCGGGGCTCCGGCGCAAGGCCGGATGTCCTGGGATTCCGAAAGGCAAGACCCGGGGGAAAGAGGGCCCCTGCCGGCCTTCGCTCCCCCGCCGAGGAAGGGGAAGTATCTCGCAGAAACATCAAATGTTGTTTACCGGGCGAAAGACGGGACGGACGAAAAGGTCTTTGACGCCCCCGTATCAAGTACGAGGCAGGCTCTGGAGTGGCTAGCCGCCATGTGTTCCCACATCCCGGAAAGGGGGGAGCAGATGGTCCGGGACTAAAGATTCTGCAACACTATCAGAGCCCACAGTTCGAATGGTAATCCTCACTCCAATTTCAAATCGACCGTTGCGTACTTGTAGGTGTTATCTTTCGGCAGGGTCAAGAATTACCCGCAGGCTGATCAAAGAAAGAATTCGGGGGCTGGAAACGGGCTTTCGGAGTACCGCGCCAGTCCTCGCCCCTACTGACGATGGAGAACTGGGGATAGAGCTCATGGCCACTACGCCAGCTCTCTACTCTACTGTACCTTTCAAAATCTGGCGACGAATTTCCCCCGGAACCCGCTGCTGAAAACTCAGACAGAGGTATTGGGAAGATGTTCCCTGCTCGTGAAGTACCTGGCGGGGATTGGTAAGAAATAAACCGAAAAGCCGGAGGACTGGTTTGCCCGGATCCTGGAACCGGAAAAGAAAAAACAGGAAAGCTTGGCGCTGGTTAGAATTTTCCGGGAAGGGGAGTATTACACCAGGGACACCGGCCGTTCTGCGAGTGATTTTCGGAGATTTCAAAAATGTGGCGGCGAATGAGAAGCTTTTGGCAGGTGGGGCAATAGGTATTTTCTCCTGTGTGTCCCGGAACGTTTCCCAGGTAGACGAACCTGAGGCCTGCCTCAAAACCGATCTGCCTCCCTTTTTCCAGGATTCCGACCGGTGTTGGGGGAAGGTGCGAAAGATGATAATGAGGATAAAAACGGGTCACATGCCAGGGGGTATCACATCCCAGCGTATCCCGAATCCAGCTTGCGATCTTCTGGAGCTCATCCTCCGAGTCGTTTATCGTGGGGATAACGTTCGTGATGATCTCCACGTGCGTGCCCCATTTCCTCTTGGCTCTTTCGGCTGCCTGCAAAACGGGGGTGAAATCCTTTATGCCCGCGAGAGCCTGGTAGGCCTCCCGGCTAAAACCTTTGAGGTCCATCCGGAATGAATCCAGGAATGGGCCCATCAAGTCGAGACCTTCTTTGGTGATGTAGCCGTTGGTAACAAAATTGGTCAAGAGTCCCTCTTTTCTGGCCAGTCGGGCTCCATCCAAGGCATATTCGAGCCAGAGCGTCGGTTCGTTGTAGGTCCAGGAGATTCCCCTGCACCCCTTCCTCTGGGCCATGGAGACAAGTTCCCCCGGGCTTATAAACTTTTCTCTCCCGGCCACCGAGGCCACATCCGCATGAGCCAACTCCCAATTCTGGCAACCGGGGCAGCGGAAATTGCACCCGTAGCTTCCCAAGGAAAGCCATAGGCTTCCGGGATAAAAATGAAAGAGCGGTTTCTTTTCGATGGGAGAGACAGCGAGCAATGCAACCCGGCCGTAGATGAGAGAATAAATCTTTCCGCCCTGGTTGACTCTTGTCCGGCAATATCCCGATCCTCCCTCCCGCAGGGTACAGTGACGAGGGCAGGTCAAACAGCCCACCTTCTTCTCCCCAACCGGTTCCGAGAGAAGCGGGTCGATTTCCCGAATCGTGGCCAGTCCAGAGTTTTTACTCCTCACTCTACTCCTCACCCCTTGTAGTTGGTACCTCAGAACGATCCCAAACCCACTTTCTGGAGAAGAATTTGCATCTCTTCTCCTCCCCTGGCAAAGATTCCCGTGTTCCCTAACCTCACGTTTTTCAACCCTGCCGTTTTTGCCGCTTCAAAGGCCCTTACCATTTCCTCCAGTGTCGGAGACCGGTAGTTTTTCATTTTGTACTCGGGAAAGAAGGCCAGGATGGTGAAGGGGATCTCCCTGTTCACCCGCGCCAGATGTCCCGCAATGGCCTCCAGTTGATCCGTCTCCACCAATTCCGGGATATAAAGGGAGAGGACCTCGACTGTGAAATCCCTCTTCACCATCTCCTCGGGGAGTTTCAGAATCCATTCATTCGAACAACCCGTCAGCCACCGGTGCACTTCGTCCCGGTATGCTTTGATATCCAGCCAGAACGCGTCCACGCCGGCACCATGTAATCGGCCAAGGTTTCTAGGAGTGAGGCCGTATCCGTTGGTCTCAATCAGGACCCAGAGTCTGGTATGCGTTTTAATCAGCTCGGAGCAGCGGGCATAAAATTCGGGTCGGCAGGTGAGGTCCCCTCCGGTAAAGCCGACGATGTTCCGGACCGGCCCGAATCCCTGAGGGCTCAGGGTGATAGCCGAGGGCTGCAGGACCCCCGGGCAAAGGGAAGACCTCTTACCATAGAGGGCGCAGGACCCGCAGCATCGGCAGGTATCATGGGCATGAAATGCAGTGGCTTTGCTCCGTGGCTCTTCCCAGGTCACGCTTTTCGCGTACTCGACGCAAGCCCGGAGAATCTGGTCAGGAGTGTACCATTCTCCTTCCGCTTTCTTGCTGAAATACCAGGAATGGCACTTCCGGCAAGAAAAATTGCATCCTGACTGATAGATGGAGAGATAATTCTCGGGGCGGGAGAGATGAATGGCAGAAATCATCTTTTCCAGGCCGTCTTTCTTTTTTCGAAGGGTGGTCTGGCAGGCTAAAGCTTTGCTTTCCTTTGCGGAGACCCAACAGCTTCCAGGGGAGAAGCCTTGCTCGCGCAGAGCGCATGTCTTCCCTTCTCTCTCATCGGGCATAAAATCAATTGTAGGGAGCGGATGAACAGGTGTCAAGGATGCCAAGGTATAAAATTGAAGGGAATGAGTGGAGACCATGGGCCGGGGCAGTTGACATGTCCGGAATGATAAATTTGGGAGTGCCCCTTTGCACGGGTACAGTACTAGACTTGGCGAGGAAGAGCCCAATTTGGGTGCAGTTCTTGGATTTTGTTCTTTATGGGTCTTCCAGGGGGGAGTAAAATACTCTGATGGGGATAAGATAAAGGCTTCGAAGGAGGTGGTTTGCTTGAGACCACGGATGTCATGGTTAATTCTTGTGATGATTTTATTCACTTTTCAGCAGGAACATGCTTTAGGAGGGAGTATTATGGAGATTTCATCTTCTGCGTTTAAAGACGGGGAGAAGGTTCCGATTCAGTATGTCATGCCTGGAGCTGGCGGGAAGAACATTTCAGTTCCCCTTTCATGGAAGAATATTCCTTCGGGAACGAAATCTTTTGCCGTTTCGATGGTCGATCCGCACCCAGTTGCTCAGAACTGGGTTCATTGGCTTGTGATCAACATTCCGGCCAATGTGACCTTCCTGGAAGAGGGAGCATCGAGGAAGAAGATGCCTCAACGATCTATGGAATTAAAGAACTCCTTTGGAGACATCGGATACGGAGGGCCTCAACCCCCCAAGGGGACAGGGGACCATCCCTATGTGGTTACGCTCTATGCGCTGAATGTAGAAAAGCTTAACCTCGGTGCAGGCACGTTGCTCTCCACTTTTAAGAAAGCTTTAGAAGGGAAGATCTTGGCTTCGGCAATAATCACAGGGAAATATGGGAGGTGAAGAAATGGAGAGAATGCTTATTATTTACCACAGCCAGCAGTTTGGGAACACAAAGGCGCTTGCCGAAGCTCTTGCAGAAGGTGTTCGGCAAGCCGGCGCAGAAGTTGAGCTTATTAACACGAACGAACAACGGGTAACCCTAGATAAATTCTTGGCTGCCGATGCAGTTGGACTTGGTACCCCTGATTATTTTTCCTACCTCGCAGGCACGATCAAGACCTTTTTCGATGATCTGTATTTGTGGGACCAGGCAGGTAAACCTGTTAAGGGAAAACCGGCTGCGCTTTTCTTTTCACACGGAGGTGGCGGGAAAGTGAGGCAACCTTTCGAATCCTTGGCTCGTCGTTTCTTCCAGCAAGTGGGCGAGACGGTCGAGGCCCAGCGTCCCGTCAGCAACGAGGCCAGAAAAAAGTGTCTCGCGATTGGCAAAGAACTTGTGCGGGAATCGGACAAAAGGGCCTCCAAGAAATAAATCTTCTCGGCTTTGGCAAAAATTTTCTCTTACTTTTATCGGCTCGCAAAAGAGGGGGTAGCAGCAAGGAAAGGAGGGGTCAGGAGGGGAATGGCTGTGCCATTTTATGCACATTTCAACCCCAAATTATTAGTTTCCAGCATTATCTCCAAATGATGACTTGTAGGTGAAGTTAGTAGCCAAGGATTGGTCATAGGCGTTTACTATTCCTTTTATGACTGGCCTTAATCGGCAATGAACTCGACCAAACTAACATTTTGTTTTCAAACGGATTCTTCATCAACCTTCTGAGGTTCTGCAGAAACAAAAGGCGGGAATGACCTTGCTTCTTATCACACCCTTTTCCACATGATTTTGCCTTGTGAGAAGATACATTTTTCCACAGAATACTGGAAGAAATGGTTACTCTGATTTCAAGGCAAGTAGGCTAATAGGCTCATGGACCAGGCGGGAGAATGCGAGGATTGTTGGTTGAAATCTTCCGCCTGCCGTACGGCAAGCTTGGGATGGAAATCGGTTGGGTGCTTGACAAAGAGAGAGTATTTCAAGACTTTCATCCCGAAATATGCAAGTTGACAATCTTGGCACAATGGTGAAGATTCCTCTTGCAAATCGTCATCAATATGCTAAATAGTCTATGTCACTCGGACAACACCCTACCGATGGAGGGAGAGCCGGAGGAGGTGAAAATGCCTAAAAAAGGATCCAAGCCCCCTTACAAACCGAAAATAGAATACCGGTATACGCTAAAAGACGTCGCCGAAGCTGCAGGAATGACGAGAAATGCTTTAAACGTAGCAAAGGTCCGGGGTAAGGTAGATCCTGGAAATTTTAGGAACATGGTAAGTTTCCTAATCAGGGCCATCATCGAGAGACATCTCAGAGGAAATCTTTTTGCCCATGCGGTGGGGGTTAAGAGTAGAGTTAAAAAAGGGAGGAGGGAAAATCAGGTCTCACGCAAGAAAGCCAAAAAGGCTGCTGGCCGCAAATAAGGGGTACTTCCTGAAAGGGATACTTGACCCGCCCTGCCAAAAGGTGTAACTTTCAACTCATGATTGATGAAAAATGGGTATTTTTAGCTGGAGGAAAAACGACTGGTGGAGAGTAATTAGCGCTGTGCCCGACCTGGGCGTAGCTTTGCAACGTTCGGATGTTCCCCAAAGCTGGACCGAGAAACGATAATAAGAGATAAATAGCCATCACTTGGCACAAACCACCAAGGCGGAGTAAAAATGATTAAAACGAGATTGAACGAATTATTGGGGATCAAACATCCCATCATCCAAGCCGGTATGGGCCCGTTCAGCAACAACAACCTTTGTGTGGCTGCGGCCAATGCGGGCGTACTTGGGCTGCTTTCTACCAGCGGTCTATTCCACAAGGATGATCAGCCCTGGGTTTACAACGCTTTTGTAGACAGTGGCGAGGCGAACCGGGATGACGATATGGCCACGGCGCTGGCAAAGGTGTTGAAGCGGACCTATCGCCTTGTCAAGGACAAGGGCGGTGTCTTCGGGATCAACGTCATGGTATCTGCGGAACTCAAGCAGCATTCGGCCGTCATGATTGATACGGCCATCAAGGTCCAAGAAGAGAATCCCGACATTAAGAACCATTTCAAAGTGATCTTCACTTCTGCCGGCGATCCCGTAGGCTGGAGGGACAAGATCAAGGGCGCCGGGTTCACTTGGATCCACGTCGTCCCCTCCGTC
>JAOUFX010000090.1 GCA_029857975.1 Deltaproteobacteria bacterium
CCGGATGATGACCGGGTAGCCGTCCATAGCCCGGAAAATGCCCACAAAATCATTTTTCTGCATGGGCAGGATCTTGGCCAGAGCCCGGCGGCGTTCTTCAGCCGTATCCGCGAGAATCATTTCCCGAACCGCGGCAATGCGTTCGGTTTCAAAGAACATGTGTTCGGTGCGGCAGAGACCGATTCCTGTGGCTCCGAATAGGCGAGCGCTTGTGGCGTCGCGGGGGGTATCCGCATTTGTGCGGACACCCAGCTTGGCCGCCTGGTCCGCCCAGGACATCAGCTTGGCAAATTGCTGATAGATTAAGGATTCTTTCGGCTGAATTTTCTTTTCAATCAAAACCTGGATGATTTCCGAGGAACTGGTGGGGAGTTGTCCTTCGATGACTTCACCGGTGGTTCCGTCGATGGAGATGAAATCCCCTTCTTTAAGCGTGCGTCCGTTTACTTCCATAGCAGCCGAGGCGTAGTGAATGTTTAAAGCCGTACAACCAACGACGCAGGGTTTTCCCATGCCCCGGGCTACTAAGGCGGCATGAGAAGTCATCCCGCCCCGGGAGGTCAATATGCCCTCGGCAGCGTTCATTCCGTGGATATCTTCGGGGGAAGTTTCGATGCGGATGAGCACGCTCTTTTGCCCCTGTCTGGCCAATTCCATAGCTCTTTCAGGGTTGAATACGGCTTGGCCGCAGGCCGCTCCCGGCCCGGCATTCAGGCCTTTGGCCAAAAGCCTTCCGGATTGGACAGCCTCACTTTTGGCCTGGGGGTCGAATATGGGGGCCAAAAGCTGGTTGAGGGAGTCAGGATCCATGCGCAGGAGAGCCGTCTTTTTGTCGATCAATCTTTCCTCGATCATCTCCACGGCGATACGCAGGGCGGCGAAGGCCGTGCGTTTTCCCGAACGGGTCTGGAGCATCCAGAGTTTTCCCTGCTGTACCGTGAACTCGATATCCTGCATGTCCTTGAAATGCTTCTCCAGCCGCTGATAGATTTTCTCCAGCTCTTTGTATACCTTGGGCAGGGTTTCTTCCATGGAAGGAAGGGAAGGGTCCATCCTGCGAGCCAGGTTGATAGGTTGAGGCGTGCGGATTCCGGCGACCACGTCTTCTCCTTGGGCGTTGGGCAAAAACTCGCCGAAGAAGACTTTTTCCCCGGTGGCCGGATCGCGGGTGAAGGCAACGCCCGTGGCGCTTTCCCCGCCCATGTTTCCGAAAACCATGGCCTGAACATTCACGGCCGTTCCCCAGTCTTCAGGAATTTTGTTCAACTTCCGGTAAGTGATGGCCCGGGGGGTATCCCAGGATTCAAAGACTGCTCCAATCGCACCCCAGAGCTGTTTTTCCGAGTCTTCCGGAAAAGCCTTTCCTGTGTTTTTCTGAACGATCCCCTTGAATTCTGCGACCAGCTCCTTCCAATCCTCGGCGGTAAGTTCTATGTCCAGCTTTACCCCTTTTTGCTCTTTTCGCTCGTTGATCTTTTCTTCCATTTTTTCCCGGTCGACCCCGAGGACGACGTCACTGTACATCTGGATGAAACGGCGGTAGGAATCGTAGGCAAAACGCTCGTCACCGGAATTCTCGATCAGACCCTGAATCGTCCTATTATTAAGCCCCAGGTTGAGAATTGTATCCATCATGCCGGGCATGGAGACCCGGGCCCCGGAGCGTACCGAAAGGAGGAGGGGATTCTCGGGATCTCCGAACTTGGCTCCCATAGCTTTCTCCACCTGGCCTAATCCCTTTTTCACCTGTTCTCTCAAGCCTGGAGGGTATTTCTTCCTGTTTTCGGAGTAGGCCGTACAAACTTCCGTAGTGATCGTAAAGCCGGCTGGAACCGGGATTTTTAGATTGGTCATCTCGGCCAAATCGCAGCCTTTGCCGCCAAGGAGGTTTCTCATTTTGCTGTTTCCCTCGGCTCTTCCTGCCCCGAAAAAATAAACGTATTTCTTAGCCATCGTTCTTCCTTTTTTATTATTTTTAAATTTAGGACGCAGATTTACGCAGATAAACACAGATTTGATTTTTATATTTATCCGTTTTTTCCGCGGTCATCCGTGTCCTTTTCCTTTTTTTTTGGTAAGGCAAAGTTGACAAAACGCAGTGCCGGTTGCCCGCTGAGAACCCGGTCCACGTCTTCGGCCACGGCGGCGACAACCTTTTCCTGGGCCTCGTAAGTTAAGCCGGCAGTGTGCGGAGTAAGAATAACATTATCAAAACAATGAAGCGGACTGCTTGCTGAGGGAGGCTCTTTCTCCCGCACATCCAGGGCCGCTCCGGCGATTTCCCCTTTTTGCAGAGCCTGAGCTAAATCTTCTTCCACTAACACTTCCCCCCGGGAAGTATTAATTATGAAAGTATTAGGCTTCATTTTTTGGAAGGACCGGCGGTTTAAAAAGCCTCGGGTTTCGTTGGTCAAAGGAAGATGAACGCTGAGAAAATCAGATTCAGCGAGGAGTTGATCCAGAGAAACAAGGGTGGTTCCTGACTCGGTAACATGAAGGCTGGTTGGGGAGAGGTAAGCGTCGTGGGCCAGGAGGCGCATGCCAAACGCCTTGGCCCGGAGAGCCACACGAAAACCAATTTTTCCCAGACCCAAGATTCCCAGTGTCTTACCCACGAGTTCGAATCCATGATACTTTTTCCGTTCCCAGCCACCGCTCTTTACAGATCGATCCGCCCCCGGAATTTTCCGGGCCAGAGCGAGGAGGAGGCCGAAGACATGTTCGGCAACGGATACCGCATTCTCTTCCGGACTGTAACAAACGACCGCTCCAACTTGCGAGGCAGCCTCCACGTCGATGTTGTCATATCCCGCTCCAGCCCTCCCGACAACTTTTAACCGCTGGGCTTGGGCAAGGAGGTCGGCATTGACTTTGGTTTGATTGCGAACCAGGAGAGCATCGGCATTCCGTAAGGCATCTTGCAGTTGAGGAATTTTTTTCCATAGGTCCCAGTCAGATTCCACCCGATATTTCTGTTGGAGGCGGTCGATGCCCGAACCGGTTATGTCTTCAGTAATAAGAATTTTTTTTCCGCCGGCCACGTTTCAGTCTTCCTTTCCTAAGTATTCACCCTCAGGATCTACCTCTTGATGTAAAACCCGCAGGTTTTCTTCAGTCGGCAAATCCACCGTGGTCATATGGGGGCTTGCCGTCATTGGAAAGCCTGTATTTGCTTGAACTTGCTCGAAACTGACCCCGGGCATTAATTTAAGAACTTGCAGTTTGCCCGTACTTTTATCGACCGACATGACGGCCAAGTCGGTGACGACCGTTATGTCCGGACGATCATTTTTTATCCCGGCCCTTTTGCGGCCCTCGGGGCCGTCGATATATCCGGGGCTGGTAATGTAAGCGCATTTTTCCGGAAACCGCCTTTTCTCATGACGGCAGATGACCAGGATCCGCTTGGCATGGGAAGCAATGTCATTGGCTCCGCCGCTTCCCGGAAACCGGACTTTGGGTTGCTGGTAATCGCCGATAACCGTGCTGTTGATATTGGCAAACTGGTCAATCTGGGCGCCTCCCAAAAAACCCACATCCACCAAGCCCCGCTGCAGCAAGCAGCCTAAGACTTCACGCAGGGTGCCCAGCTTGGCCGCCCGGTGCATGCCTTTCGGATCAGAAACCGAGGTCGGAACAGGAAGCACCTGCGGGTCAATGGGGCCCGTCTCGATGACAAAACACATATGGGGAGCATGGGATTTTTGCGCATACATGGCCGCTACCAAAGGCATCCCCGTACCGGCGAAAACCGTTTCCCCGTCGCGGATATGCCGGGCAGATTCGATGATCATCAGCTCGTCGGATTTAACTGTTTCGGCCATCTTCCTTCCTTTGCAAAAAATAAAGGTTTTTCAAAGAATCCTCATCATTTCCGCGCGGAGTTGATTAAATTTCTTCAGCCCCCCGATTTTTTCCAGGTATTCATCAAAGGATGAACAGGAATAGACATATTTTTCCAGGTAAGCTTCAAACCCCGCTCCCCCTTCGCGAGCGCACTTTTGGTATTCCCGCAGGTGGTCGGCATCATGCATATAATATCGATAGACCGAAGTAGGGTGGGCTCCCCAAGGTTGCGGAACAACGGCGTGGACGTAGACGTAAGGAATGGTGGTCCGCTCGGGATACTTCCGGATCTCATCGGAAGGAATAATTTCCTCACAGGAGGCGATCACGCTTTTGGAGGACCGGATCATCTCCGGTTCATGGGTCAGAAAACCTTCAATGATCAAATTTCCTTCCTCATCCGCCTTCTGCACATGCACAATAGCCACATCCGGGTTCAGGGAGGGGAGAAGAGCCACCTGGTCATCCGGATCCCAGGGGTTGGCTACAATTTCAAATTTTTTCCCGGTCGTGGCTGATTTCTTGGATAGAATGTCGGTCCCGAGAAGAGAGCGGGTGGGCATGAAAGGAAGGCCCATCTCACCTCCAAGAAAACGAGTCACCATTCCCAGGTGACTATAGTCCTCATTCACTAATTTCCCTTCCTCGATGGCCTTTCTCCAGGCAAACGTTGTACCAAAGCGCTCCAGATTTCCTGTTCCGCATTCTGTTCGCCCGACCAGGCCAGCCCCGACAAGGATGTCCATATTGATCGAGAGGTTGCAGCCCACCAAGGTAAGATTTCTCTTTTTTTGCCGGACAAGCTCATGGATAAGAGCCATGGCACAGCGCCCAATGGTCTGCCCACCCATGCCCACGGTTGCCCCGTCGAAAACATAACGGCGGACTGCTTCTGCCGCAGTCATTATTTTTGTTGGTTTTCCCTTGATTACTTCCAAGTTTATATCCCCGGTGAGCTGCTTTTTAAAAAAACTTTACTGTAAAACCGCAGCAAATAATTTTATTGTATAGGAAATTCCTTTTTGGACCCGGATTCACCCTGTTAGATGTTTACTATCCAGTTCACATCCGGAAACCCACCTTTTCCCCTCCCCCTTCGATGGGGGAGGGAAGGGTGGGGGTGATAACGATTTGGAATCTCAGATTTTCTTTTTAATTTCCCCTCACCTCGCCCCTCTCCCGCAAGGGGAGAGGGAGTTTCCGGATGGAAACTATCTAACAGGTTAAACACAGATTATCAGGATAAATTAAAAAGAAAATAATTATCTGCAGTTATCCGCGTAAATCTGCGTCCTATTAAATTTAATTGATAATGTATAATTTATACATTATGCAATTTATTTGTCAAGGTTTTTTGTCTGGTAGATTCTTGCTAAAAGTCTTATGGCTTTCCCCGCAGGTCTCGTACTGTTTCATCCAGTCCTAAGCCGTGCAACTTCTCTGCCGTCGGAATTCCATTCGCGTCCCAACCCCGTAGGGAATAATATTCATCCAGCATTGCCTGAAATTCTTCCGGCGGGCAGTACATACCCTGAGAAGGCCCGGAGGGGATCGGTTGCTGCGTAGCCCTTATGGGCAGGCTGTCATCTTTTCGACTTACTCCTTCCCGGCAGTTAAAAGCCCGCTCCAAGTTGT
Source organism: Deltaproteobacteria bacterium (assembly GCA_029857975.1). The sequence continues at coordinate 5,482 of JAOUFX010000090.1, forward strand.
ATATGCGCTCACCCAGCTTTTCCAATTCATCCAGGGTCAAGTCCCAGCCCGTTGTCGCATTAATCATCCGGACGTAATTTTCATTGATCAGGCCTCCATACCCTCGCTCGCTGGCAAAGCGACACTGGGTAAGAGAGTCATTGAGGGCGGTGAAATTTTGGGTACGCACGGCAAAAGCCGGCTGCCCTTGAGCTTTGGTGCGGTCGAACTCTCCGGCATACTGCAGGGTTGGACGGGCATCGTGGTGGCTTCCACCGCGTGTGGCTGTGGCATAACCGATGGACATGCCTTTCAGGGCCCGGGCAGAATGTCCGGCCACTTCCACTTTTTTGAAACAATAAAGCAAACCCGCAGCCTGGTTACCCAGACGCTGGGCTAAATGAAAAGAACCTTCGGCCAGGACATCTCCAAATCCATACCGTTTCCCCGTTTCTTCGACCAGTTGCAGGAGTAAATCTGGATCACCGAAGCGCAACGCCTGCCCTCCCGTATCCTGGGAAGTAAGCAGCCCCTTCTCAAAACATTCAAAGGCGAAGGAAATCGTTACTCCCATGCCGATGGTGTCCAACCCCCATTGATCACAGAGGGCGTTGAGTTTAAGCAGGGAACCCGGATTCCAGTTTTCTGCCATCGAGCCAAGAGAAAACAAAGTCTCGTATTCAGGCATTTTCCACCGCAAGCCCTCTTTGAGTTCTGGAGAGGGAGGAAGGCGAAGGGTTTTGCCGCAGGCGATCGGGCAACCGAAACAAGTGTCATTGCGCTCGAAAAAAAGCTCCTTGATCCGTTCCCCCCCGATCTCTGGCGCCCGGGGGCTGTGTTCTTCCTGCAGGTTGCGCACACCCAGCCCCCCGATGGTATTGATCATGTTGACCAGAACCGGGGTTCCGAGATTCTTCAGGCCGGCCGTTCCTTTTTCCAAAATTTCTTTGCGGGATTCAATCAAACCCCCCAAACTTTTTAAATCAGCGACTTCTGTTTTGCGCGAACCCTTTACCACTACGGCCTTAAGATTTTTGGAACCCAGGATTGCGCCGATTCCTCCTCTTCCGGAAACCCCCTCACGGCCCCGCCAGTAATGGGTTAAACAGGCAAAACGGACCAATTTTTCTCCGGCTGGCCCGATGGCCACTGCGTCGGCGTCTTCGCCTTCGATGGCGCGTAGAGCATCCACGGTTTCCCGGGTTAATTTTCCCCAAATAAAATCAGCGGGTTTGAACTGGGCACCGTTTTCGTCTACAAGCAAATAAGTGGGCGAGCTGGCTTTTCCCGTGATCACAATGGCTTCAAAACCGGTGCGTTTTTGGGTAATGGCAAACCGCCCGCCAAACGTTGAGTCAAAAAAGAGATGGTTCAGCGGAGATTTGGTAGCTACGTAGGCCCGGCTGGTACTGGGGATGGGAGTGTCCGTGACCGGCCCCACAGCAAAGACTACGGTGTTTTCGGGAGAAAAAGGTTCAATCCCTGCTTTCAATCTTTTATAGAGAATTTGGGCAGCAAACCCATTTCCACCTAAAAATTTACGAGCGAAAGCTTCGTCAAAATTCTGGATATCATACTTTTGCTGACCAAGGTCAATGTATAGTATCCGTCCTGCGTACCCCTTCATTTTTCCTCCGTCAAGGCCTAAAGCGAATAGTTCAGAATAATGAGTTCGGAATTCGAATTATCCTGATTGGCAATTTTCTGAATTCAGAACCAAATTTCAAGGCTTGGAAATCTTTTAACCGAAATCCGCATTCCGCAATCTATAATTTATCATCTTATTCAATGGTTTGCCCCGGATTCATAATAATTAGCTTTACATCCGGCTGTTCTTTCATCAATTTGGCAAATTCCTCAGCGGTTCCCGTCAAAATCGGCCAAGTTCCGTAGTGCATAGGTACTACGTATTGAGGACGGAGGAGTTTGCAGGCATAAGCAGCTTCATTCGGATCCATAGTAAAATGGCTGCCGATGGGAAGCAAGGCCAGGTTGGGCCTATAGAGATCCGCAAAGATTTTCATGTCGGACATGACCGCGGTGTCTCCCGCGTGGTAAACGGTGAATCCGTTTTCGAAGCAGAGGATAACACCAACAGACTCTCCCGCGTAGATCACTTGGTCTCCTTCAGTGATCGAGGAACTGTGCTGAGCATTGACCATAGTGACGCGGATTCCTTTGGCAGTATAGCTCCCCCCTTTATTAAAACGCACGACACTCTTAATTCCTTTTTTGGTCAGATATCCACCAAGTTCAAACGTAGCTAGCACGGTGGCATTGGTCTTCTGGGCAATCTCCAGAGTATCGCCCAGATGGTCTCCGTGGCCGTGAGTGACTAAAATCAAGTCGGCCTTATTCACCTCTTTGTAGTCAGCCGGCGTTTTCGGGTTTTTCTTTAAAAAAGGATCGATATAAACTATTGTTCCCTGCGGATCGACCAGTTTGAAGGCGGATTGGCCTAAGAAGGTTATTTTAACACCTTTACCGATCTCTGCCGCCTGGGAAAATGCCGGAGTGAAAGCGGCCAAGAAAAAGAAAAGGATCGCCAGGGAAGAAATAATTCTTTTGTTCATTTTAAATCTCCTTTCCTTTTATTTGAGGCTTCCAATTTCATCGCGTAAGAAGGTGGCCGTTTTTCCAAGAAAGCTTTCATTCCCTCTTGGGGTTCATCGGTTTTGTAGCATTCACGAAATGCCCGGATTCCGGCTTCGACCGAAGCGCTAAGACCCAATTCCATCCACTGGGCCAGGAGTCTTTTCTGCAAAATCATGGCCGTGGGGCCGTTCAGCAGTATTTTTCCGGACATTTCCCGGGTCGCTTCTTTTAGCTTTTCCTGCGGGACCACCTTGTTGATTAAGCCGATACGCCATGCCTCTTGGGCATCGATCGTTTCACCAATATAGACCATGGCGGCGGCCCGGCCAAGACCGATCAACCTGGGAAGAAAGGCGGCCTCAATAACGGAAGGAATGCCTACTTTCACTTCCGGCATGCCAAAGCCAGCCTGCTCTGAAGC
>JAOUFX010000089.1 GCA_029857975.1 Deltaproteobacteria bacterium
TTCTCTCCGAGCACATCGGCTTTATCCAGGTCTTCTCGATCATGGGAGTGATTTCCATATTGAGCGCCTTCATTCTTTCCATGGCCGAGGAAAAACCTTGGACAGAAGGAGCAGCCTAACTGCAGGCTACGGAGGGAAGCATGCCTCTGGGTGACCCCATCCGGAAAACCCTAAGGCCTGGAAAAATCAATCCCCACCAAGGAGCCCAAATAATTGGACATGGCGCTGATATCCTTGCTGGCATATCCGGCACTCGCCCCCGCTCGATAAAGCTCCGTGCCCAAGGCCGTGAACATCATGGCAACTTTTTGTTCCTTGGCGATCTGCAGGGCAATTTCCAGGTCTTTGATCATCATCTCGATGCGGTGGCCGCCGTCGAATTTTCCGGGGATGATAAATTGCGGAAGCTTGGTTTGCAGATGATAAGAATTCGCGGCACATTGGCTCAGCACTTCAAAAAGCGTCTCGGGAGAGATTCCCAGTTTTTTGCCCAAGACCACGGTTTCGCAAAGCGTCAGGGTGTTCAGCGCGGCGATGATCTGGTTTAAGGCCTTGACCGCCCTTCCCGCCCCCACGGGCCCCACCCGATAAACATGGCTACCCAGCCTTGCCATAAGGGGCTTTGCTTTCTCGACATCCTTTTCTTCCCCGCCAACGATGAAGGTGAGCCGGGCATCGATGGCCCCTTTGTACCCTCCAGATACCGGGGCATCCAGGTACCCTATGCCTCTTTGCTTTGCTGCCCCTGCCATTTCCTCAGCCGCTTTGGAACTTCCGGTAGTCGTATCTAAGACCACCATCCCCGGGGAAGCTGCCGCAAGAATTCCCTTCTCCCCCACCATTACCTCTTCTACATCCGGATCGAAGGGTAGGGAAAGAACGATGCATTCACTCTCCCGTCCCACGTCCGCGGCCGAAGGAACGATTCGCGCCCCCTCTTTTTCCAAATCTCTCACCTTTTCCGGATGCCGGGCGTACAAATAAAGAGGATAGCCGGCTTTGAGCAGATTGCGAGCCATGGGTTTCCCCATCGTCCCTGTTCCGATAACACCAACCTTCATCGTAATCTACCTCCTGATGGATTCTTTCCTTCTCCCCTCCAGCCCCCTTGCCGGCTCTTAGGTATTCATCCGCCTGGGATCCCGGTCTATCTCCGGCAGGAATTCTAATCCCGAATTTTGGCGTTTCGGGATTTCAAGTTTCTGCGCATGGTCAACCCGATGGAGAAGGCCGTCAGAACTAAGAAACTGACGGCAATGGGCTGGGTGAAAAAAATGCCCAGATGCCCTTCCGAACCCACCAGGGCCTGCCGTAACGCTTCCTCAAACGGCTGCGCCAGGATGAAGGCGATCAGCATCGGGGCAACCGGGATCATCCCCCGGCGCATGAAATAGCCGATGACTCCGAAGGCCATCATTACGAAAACATCAAAAACCATGTTGCGAATAGAATAAGAACCTATGACACAAAAAACGAAGATAATCGGGAAAAGAATTCTGCGGGGAATTTCCGTCACCTGCTTGAACAAAGGCATGAAAGAATATCCCACCAATACCATAGCGAGATTGGCCAAAATTAAAGTAATGTAGATCAGGTAAACGGCGTCAATCTGGTTCTGGAAAATGAGGGGACCGGTGGTAACCCCCTGAATCAACAAAGCGCCGTATAAAATGGCCGTCACGGTGTCTCCCGGAATGCTCAGGGACAATAAGGGAATCAGCGTGGCTCCGGTAACGGCATTATTGGCCGCCTCCGATGCGGCCACTCCTTCGACGCTCCCCTGTCCAAACAACTCCGGATTTCTGGAGGCACGTTTGGCTTCCCCATAACCCAAAAAGCACGCTACCGTAGCCCCAATTCCGGGGAGGATGCCGACGAACGTACCCAAAAGGCTGCTGCGTATGATGGTCTTCCAGCTCAGCGCAATGTCTGCCCACGTCAACCGGTTGTATTTCGATTTGGATGATGCGGTCTCGACGGCTTTAATCCTCGTGCCCATCCGGTCTTCCGCCTGTTGGAACATTTCCGATATGGCAAAAAGGCCGATCAGCAGTGGAATGTAACTGAACCCGTCCTCCAATTCCAGGAGGCCGAAAGTAAAGCGGGGAACGGCCAGCATCGGGTCCGCTCCCACGGTGGCAACGATCAGGCCCAGACTCCCGGCCAGCAAACCTTTGATCATGGACTTTCCGGATAGCACCCCGACGATCGTGAGGGCAAATAAAAGGAGGGTCGTTCGCTCGGCTGGGCCGAATTTCAAGGCAATGGCGGCCAGGTTTTGGGCAACGACGATCAGGATGAAGATGCTGATCATTCCTCCGCAAAAGGAAGCAAACAAAGCCATGCGCAATGCTTTTCCCGCCTTTCCTTGCTTGGCCATCGGATATCCGTCCAGCGTGGTCGCCGCCGAGGCCGGAGTCCCCGGCGTGTTCACGAGGATCGCGGAAATGGAGCCCCCGAAGATCCCGGAACAATATAAAGCAAAGAGCATGCAGAGCGAAGGAGCAAGGGAAAAGTGAATGGTCAGCGGAACGCACAAGGCCACCGCCATGTTGACCGTTAGGCCCGGGATTGCCCCGATGAGAATGCCCACTATCGTGGCCAGAAACAGAATCAAAAGGTTGCTTCCCTGCAGAACAACCTCGAGTTGGGTGAGAAGAAGGTCCATCACATCTCCAGCAAACCTTGCGGAAGAGGTACCATCATGAGTTTTTCAAAACAATAATAGATGATGACCGTGACGCCGATGGACAGAAGTAAAATCCACCCCCATCGCCGGAATTTAAAATACCAGAAACAAGCAGCCAGGCAGAGCGGGGTTGCGACCATAACGCCCAGAAAGGGCAAGGCCGCTATGTAACCTATCCCGATCCCCATAAAAACAAGGACCGGCTTCAGTTGGATTTTACTCGGTGAATTCGGAGGGTCTTCCTCTTTCGCCTTCCCGGCTAATATGCTCTCCAGCAACAGCAACAGGGATAAAATGCCCATGATTCCCGCGGATAGATAGGGAAAAAACCGGGGGCTTACAGTGAAAAATTCTATGTCGCGAATGGTTGACTGGCGCCAATCCTCCCCGATGGTGGGAACCATGAAGACCATCCAAATGAGCGCAAAGGTCAAGAAGAGAATCCCTATTTTGAAGTTTTTTGACATCCCCTCGCCCCTCTCTTCTCGATATCGGCTGGCGCCAGTTCCGCGGCAATGAGGATCATTCGCCCAGTGTCTTTACAACTTCTCCAATCTGATTGGACATGTCCTGCAGCGCCTTGCGGAAATCCTCCGGTCCCATATAACTCAATTCCAATTTCAATTGCTCGGCCATTTTCTTAAATGCCGGATGATCGTACACTTTTTTCAGGGCGTCATGCAGGACCATGATGCGTTCCCTGGGAGTTTTCGCCGGAGCTACGAATCCTTTCTGGTTTTCCAGATATACATCGTACCCCAGCTCCTTCAGGGTAGGCACATCCTTCAGAATGGGAGAACGATCGAGCGATGTCAGCGTCATCGCCCGGATTTTCCCGCCTTGCACCATGGGCCAGATTTCCGCATCGGAACCGATCGTAACATCCACGTGTCCTCCCATGAGCGCCGCCAGGCCCGGAGCCCCGCCTTTGTAAGGAACATGTTTCATTTTGATCCCGGTTCGGTAGCACATAGCCAGGAGAGCGGCATGGTAGATCCCGCCGTGGCCGCTCGATGCGTACTTATATTTTCCTGGATTCTTCTTGGCATCTTCGACAAAATCCTTGAAGGTTTTCCAGGGGGCTTTGGCATCGAAACAGATAATCATTCGGGCCTTGACGAAACGGATGACGGGGGCAAACGAATCGATGGGGTGGTAGGGAAGCTTTTTAAAATGTCCCACGGCGGTGGATTCGCTTCCCCCGGCGATGGTAAGGGTATACCCATCGGGGTTGGCGTCGGCCACCTCTTTGGCCGCGATGGTTCCCGTTGCCCCGGGTTTATTGATGGTGACCATGGACTGGCCGAGAAACTCGGGGGCCACCCCAGCTACCGCCCGCGCCAGCAAATCGGTAGTCCCTCCGGGGGAATAGCCGACAATTACCTTGATGGGCTTGGTTGGAAATTCTGCCGCAATTGCCGTTCCGATAAGAGCGAAAAAGAGGAAAACAGCCGACAGGGAACTAAGAATTTTTTTTCCGTCCATTATAGAAACCTCCTTCACTGTTATTTTTTCCGAACAGGCGAGTCCTGCTCCGATGACAACCCTTCAGGGCTCCTTGAATCCGTGATATTTTAATTGATTTTCATCTCGATTTCAAGCCGGGCCGCTTCCTCGTTTCTTCCGGATCATCTTGCCGGTCAACTTCTTTATTTCCTTTTCATCCATGCGGAAATAATGTTCTTCGGCGGGAAACTTTCCTTCCTCCACATCTTTTTTATATTCCCCCAATACCCTGGGGACTTCTTCAACGAGGTTAAGATATTTTTTGGCAAACCGGGGAACCACCCCCAGGGAGAGACCCAGGATATCGTAAAGATTAAGTGATTGCCCGTCCAAATAAGGTCCCGAACCGGCGCCGAGGGTAGGAATTTTCAATCTATCCGTAATCATTTTGGCCGCCTCGGCCGTCACACTTTCCAGCACGATGCAGAAAGCTCCGGCTTCTTCCAGCGCCAAAGCATCCTCGAGGATTAATCTTGCCGCTGCCGCATCTTTCCCCTGAACCCGGTATTTGCCGACGAGGGAAACTCTTTGGGGAAGGAGGCCGATGTGTCCCATGACCGGAATTCCAGCTCCCACCATGGCTTTTACTTTTTCTTTTATATCCGCGCCGCCCTCCAGCTTGACTGCATCCACCCCCGTTTCTTTCAAAATCCGACCGGCATTCCTCACTGCCTCATCCACGCTCGTCTGGTAGGACATGAAGGGCATATCGCACACAACGAGACAGTGCTTGGCTCCTCGAACCACAGCTTTGGCATGATGGATCATCTCGGCCATGGTAACCGGGATCGTGTTCTCGTAGCCCAGGACTACCATCCCAATGGAATCCCCGGTCATGACGATATCGATCCCGGCCTGGTCGGCCAGCACCGCCGTCGGATAGTCATGGAGATTAATTTTGGTGATTTTCCTCCCTTCTCTCTTCATCTGCCAAAGATGCGGCACAGTGACCTTCTTCCTCTCCATTGCCAAGCCTCCTGGTTTTTTAAAAAGTTTGGTCGTTTTTCCTCAGCTATCAGGTAGCACAAGAGTTGACTCATTGCAAGAAGGATTTTTGCCCACCTTCACTTTCTATATTCAGTTGTAAATTCAAAAAGATTGGCAAGAAGGAGGCATCCTCCTGCCTTCATCGACATGTAAGTATTAAATAAATCTAAAAGTGAAGATGGGCACTGGGTTTTTGTTTGACAGCCCATGCCTTGCTTGCTTATAATCCCTTCATTCTTGATGACTTTTTACGAAGCCATCACCCTTGGTTGATTCAATAAATCCGGAGGGTTCATGAATCTTCTGAATGATAAAAATCTGACCATTGCCAGGATCGCCCCTCTTCTTCGCCGGCGGGAAATCTCCCCTGTAGAGTTGACCGAATATTTCTTGGAGAGAATTGATCGTCTTCAACCCAGCCTGAATGCCTTCATTACCCTGACCAAAGACCGAGCTCGAAATCAGGCCCGCCAGATGGAAAAGGAAATTTTAAAAGGCCATTACCGGGGGGCTCTCCACGGAATTCCCATCACCCTTAAAGACCTCTTTTACACAGCGGGGGTCCGGACTACGGGAGGTTCCAAGATCCTCCGCAACTTCATTCCCAAAGAAAACGCCGTCGTAGTCGACCGGCTCTTCGCCGCGGGATCTATTCTTTTAGGAAAGACCAACCTGCACGAGTTCGCCTACGGGGTAACCAACGTCAACCCCCATTACGGGCCGGCTCACAACCCGTGGAACCTGAGCCGAGTTACCGGAGGATCCAGCGGCGGGAGTGCTGCGGCAGTAAGCGCTGGTTTATGTCTTGGTTCCCTGGGAACGGACACGGGGGGATCCATTCGGATTCCCTCCGCAGCCTGCGGGGTGGTGGGGCTGAAGCCCACTCGCGGTCTGGTCCCTCTTCAGGGCGTCATTCCGCTGGCCTTCAGCCTCGACCACGTTGGCCCCATCTGCCGGTGCGCGGAAGACGCGGCCCTGTTGCTGGGGGTGATTGCCGGGCCTGAAACCCCCCCGCCAAACCGCCCGGCTAAAAACGGAATTTCCTATACCCATTCTTTACGCCAAGGGGTTCGCGGCGTTCGGGTCGGAATTCCGCAACGATATTTTTTTGACCATCTCCAGAAAGAGGTTCGGGAGCTCGCCCTCAAAGCCTGCGCCGCCTTAGAACGACTGGGCGCCAAGCTTCGGGAGGTTGAATTGCAAGGAATGAAGGAAATGAATCAACTCGTAGCCGCGATCACTTTGGGCGAAGCCGTGTCCTACCACTGGAAATGGCTGCGCAAGAGGGCTGAGGATTACGGGTTGGATTGGCGCCCCCGGCTGGCGCTGGGAAAACGGCAGAAAACGATTGAATACCTCCAAGCCCAGGAAAGAAGGCGGCTGTTGACCCAGTCTTTTTCCCGAGTTTTTGAATCGGTGGATGTGCTGGCCACGCCGACCCTCCCCATTGTAGCCCCGGTCATCGGTGAGGAGGAAGTCAAAGTGGGGAGAAGGACGGAGAGCGTCCGCGCCGCCCTTTTACGTTTTACTCGCGCCGGGAATCTGACTGGATTGCCGGTCATTGCGATCCCCTGCGGCTATTCTTCGGAAAACCTGCCCGTCGGACTGCAGCTATTCGGTCGCCGGATGGGTGAAGCCACCCTGTTACGCGTTGCCTATGCCTACGAACAGGCAACTCCCTGGCATACAATATTCCCGCCGGAGTCTCCGCCGAGTAGCCGTTAAGAAACTTTTTCTCAACCCCTTTCTTCCCTTCAAAGGGGGAAAAAACAAGAGGGAGGGAGAATTTGCGGTACATGGCTTTGGCTCGCAGTAACCGGCTGGTCAAATATGAAGTTCTTTAGGAGGGGGGAAAGAAGGTTATGTCTAAAGTCATCATAAGAAAGGCTGCTTACGATAATCTGAATCAAATCATCCATGAGATATTTGAGGCGGTCTCGATCGACCTTAGGGACAAAAAGGTCTTCATCAAGCCAAACCTGGTCAGGTCTGCACCGCCTGAAAAAGCGGCTACCACCCATCCGGCCCTGCTCAGGACGATTGCCGAAGAAGTGAAAAAAAGAGGGGGAACACCTTGGATGGGGGACAATGGGATCGACGTCCAGAACCTTTACCGGGTGACTGAGGTGGAACAGATTTGTGCCCCTTATATAATCAACATCAGTAAAGGCGCCAGCCTTTTCGAGATCGGGGGCTTTAGAGTCCCCATCTCCAGGTCTTTTGTCGAGGCAGACATTTTCATCAACGTTCCCAAACTGAAGACCCATGTGATCGCCGGCATGACTTGCTGCCTGAAGAACCCCTTCGGGTTGATTCCAGGAAACTTCAAGGCCAGAATGCACGCCCGAACAGGCCATGCCAAACGATTAACGGAATTCTTCCTTGATCTCTATCGCTGGCGAATTCCGGACCTGAATATCGTGGATGGAATTCTGGCCATGGAAGGGGACGGGCCCTCCTTCGGAAACCCCAGAGAGGTTGGTAAGATCATCGCTGGAAAAAATGGGATCGCGGTCGATGCCGTCTGCGCCCGCCTGATTCATTTCCAGAACCCGCGGGGCATCAAGCTCATCGATTTAGCTGAAAAGAAAGGCCTTGTAAACTTCGATTTAAATCATCTCCAGGTAGATGGCCCTTTCGAAGTGATTGAGGATTTTGTGCATCCCTCCACCTATACGGTAAACACCCCCGGGAAAAAATCTCCATTTGCAGCGGACTCTGAAAACCATCTCCAGGTCTGGACTGAACTCGGAGAGGTGAACCCGGCTTGTAACGAGGCGCTGTGCACCCGCTGTGGTGATTGTCCCTCTGCCTGTCCCTCGGGGGCCATCCTCATGCAGCCCTACCCCAAGGTAGACCCCGGAAAATGCATGAGCTGCTTCTGTTGTGTAGAGGTGTGCCCAGAGAAGGCTCTTATGATCCCCATGACCGATGAACTTCTGGAAAAGAGGAGCAGGATGGGGATGTAAAGAATTGATAAATTACAGAACCCCGAAAAAGCAGGAGGAAAGGAAACCCATGGATCAATGCCTGAGTCCCTATAATTTGTTGGGGCTGGAGATCGGTTTGCCGTCAGAGGTCATCTTGTGTGACGTAACCATGCGCGATGGAGAACAGACCCCGGGCGTGGCTTTTACCTTAGCGGAAAAAATTGAACTTGCGAAAGAATTGGAGGCCATCGGAGTTCCTCAGATTCAAGTGGGTGTACCCGGAAGTTCGAAAAATGCGCGCCAGGAAGTGGAGGCGATTTGCCAATTGGGCCTGGCGAGCAAAACCGAAGTCATGACCCGAGGA
>JAOUFX010000965.1 GCA_029857975.1 Deltaproteobacteria bacterium
GGCAATCCCTCCCATGGTTACAAGACCGGCAGCTACATAGCGCAAAAAACCGAATCGCTCCTTCAAAAATAGGCCGGCGAAAACCGTTCCGAAAATAACCGATGTCTCGCGGAGCCCGGCCACGAGGGCGATAGGGGCAATGGTCATGGCCCATAAAGCAAGGCCGTAGGATGCCGCCGTACACATACCCCCGAAAAAACCGGCCTTCCATCGGAAACGGATTTGGGCCCGAAATTCCTTTGGACGGGTCAAAAGCGTCAACAAAAGCAGGGGAATGGGAATTAACAAAAAAAGCCAGAGAATATAGCTGAAGGCATTGCCGGAGAGACGGATGCCGAGACCGTCAACGATCGTGTACGTCATGATCACGACAGCGTTGAGTAAACCGAATACAGTGGAAGCGAAGGGAAATCGACCCGAACGCCAAGAGTCCCCCGTAAGGGTGAAAATACCGGCGGAAATCAGACCTATTCCCACCCAAGCGCCGATAGAAAGGGGTTCCCGAACGGTAACCGCCGCCACGACTGCTGTCAGGAGGGGGGCGGACCCCCGCATAATCGGATAGGCATAACTCAGATCGCCCGTCCGGTACGCCAGCGCAATCAGGATGAAATAGGCGAAATGGATGCCGACGGAGGCTCCAAGGTAGGGCCAGCTTGCTTTCGCAGGAGTTGGAACAAAAGGCAATGCGAGAGGCGCGATGATCGCTGCTCCACATATGACCAACAAGGTATCAAGCTGTTTGTCGGAGCCCGCTTTGATAATGACGTTCCAGGTAGCGTGCAGTGCGGCACCAAACAATACTAAGAACATGACGGCAAGCGCCAATTTATTTCTCCCACGCTATATGGTTTTTTTCGGGCAATGATGGATTTTGCTTGCGCTCGCGTTTCCAAAGACGCCGCTGCTCGCGACGAAGCCGCAACTATCAATACGCTATCATTGACGTCGCGCTGGCACTTGAAAAAGACCCACTTTTTCAGCGTTTAGTTTATGAGGAGGGCGATTTTGTGTCAAGGTAATTGAATGAATTTTTGTCTTCTTGGGCTCTTCTCAATGTAATATTTTAAGGGGATGGTTACATGAAGAACACTACAGGTTGAGGGTGATACACAACCTCAAAAAGTGCAGGTATCGTTCCAATCTCCGCACTTCTTCAATACTTCTCAGATGAAAAGTATATCCAAACCTCGATTGCCGATTGAAATCTACGCCTTTTGACAAAATATGTCAACCGAAGAGTACAGGAGAGTACAGGAAGAACTCCACGCTTTTGGTTAAAACCTGTCAGCAGAAAATCCCAGGAACCAATATTGGCACACACCCCAAAGAATAAAGATTTCTACCAAAAATTTATGGAATTACATCCTCTATCTTCCATGCGAGAAATAGGGGGGATCATGCAGAACGGATATAGCATTTTTTTGCTTTTTGCGGGTCGGACCCATGTCAAATAGGGATATAGGGGCAAAAAACAACTTATTCACTCAAGTGATAAATCTCTTATCATCTATTTGACACTCATTGAGAGGTTTTTTTTAAAAACCAATTTCCTGGTTCCCTAATCCAGGGTGCCCCACAAGTAAGCCGCATTGCGCTCGTCAGCCTGCATAGATTACCTCTTTGTTAATCAGGATGGCATGGCAGCGGAATCTGGACGAGATCAAACAGGCTCCAGGAGGTTTCTATTGTATTTCTATCATCCGTTCGTTGCGCTGGGGAAACTTTTACTCCGTGGTAATCCCAGCCAAGTATTTGGCGATCTCTTTCCTAAGTTTCAAATCATAGGTACCCAGAATGGCGATCACTTCCATAATGGGGGAGCCTCCTCCATGGAGGCCGGCGATCTGGCGGTGCGCTCCGAAAGAGGAGCCAATCAGGTCATGAGTCATCCGAAAGCAGCGGTGCTGGTTCTCGGCGCTGATCCCTGTTTTCCGCATGATATATTTGTTTAGAAGGGGGCCGACTTCTTCTTGAAAGAAGTCCTCTTCATAGGGCAGGGTTGCCGGTAGGCCCCCGGCCACATCGCACAAGATTTGGTATTCATGATAGAGGCTTTCCC
>JAOUFX010000966.1 GCA_029857975.1 Deltaproteobacteria bacterium
CATGCGGGGATCATCCCATCCCGTGACATGCCCCTTCTCCACCAATTCTATGAGCTTGCGCTTACTCAAAACCGTGTAGCTGAGGTTGAGGCGGGCGAACTCGATCTGCTGGGGATGGTGTTCTACCTGCAATTCGTCCAGAATCCAATCATACAACGGGCGGTTATTTTCGAATTCCAGCGTGCAAATCGAATGGGTGATCCCTTCGATGGAATCGGAAAGGCAATGGGCAAAGTCGTACATGGGGTAAATAAGCCACTGGTTACCCGTCCTGTAGTGAGACTCTTTCTTAATGCGAAAGATGACCGGATCCCGCATCACTACGTTAGGAGAAGCCATATCGATTTTGGCCCGTAGCACATGGGTCCCTTCATCGAACTCCCCGGCCCGCATGCGCGTAAATAAGTCCAGGTTCTCCTCCAGCGAACGGTCACGGTAGGGGCTGTCCTTGCCCGGTTTGGTTAAAGTACCCCGGTACTCCCGGATCTCGTCCGCACTCAGGCTGCATACATAGGCTTTGCCCAGCTTGATCAGCCCCACGGCATACTGGTAGAGCCGTTCATTGTAGTCGGAGGCGTAGAACAGGCGGTTCTCCCAATCGAACCCCAGCCACCGCACGTCCCGGATGATGGAATCCACATATTCGATGCTCTCACCGCTTGGATCCGTATCATCCATGCGCAAATTACAGGTCCCCCCATACTGGGCGGCGATGCCAAAATTGAGGCAGACGGACTTGGCGTGCCCGATATGGAGATAGCCGTTGGGTTCCGGTGGAAAGCGGGTGGCCACCCGCCCCTGGTTCTTATCGGCCTTCAAATCCTCATCAATAATCGCCCGAATAAAGTCAGATGGCGGGCTCGTATCCATTCTGTCCATATGGGAGATACCCTTCTTTCTTTCCCTCTATTGCTTAATTGCTCTTCATCAGGTTTTTGGCTGGAAAGCTGACCGGCGCCAGTTCGATCAAGCCCGTCGGCCATTCTTGCTTTACCCTATGGGCACCAGCCATTTTTCCCTGGTTTTACCCATCATTCCATCATTCCAGCTACTTAGAGCCCTAAAAGCTCGCCGATAATAAAAATCGAAAAATCCGTCCTCCGGGGTTTCTTGGCCAGGATGACGTAGGCGTTGCAGATTCTTTCCGGCGAAGCACAATCCGAACACTCTCCCGTCTGGATGCAGGGATTTTTGCTTCCCAGCCGTTTGACGTTCAGCGGAGAAGTATATTCCTGAACTTTTTTCTGGGCCTCGGCAAGATCTTTGACGATTTTGTTCACGCCGCAGAGCAAAATCACTTTCTTCGGTCCATAGATCATCGCCCCGACTCGATTGCCGGTGGCGTCGATATTGTAAAGCTTCCCATCCTCGGTTACGGCGTTACTGCTGGCGAGAAAAAAATCCGCGGAAAAAATCTGCCGGCGAATTTTTTCTGCCTCTTCGGGCGAGAGTCCTTTGGCCAGGGGATTCAAAAATTTCACGGAGCGCTTTTGGGCTTCCTCCATGAAACCGATCTGGCTCAGGGTGAGGGATCCGCCACACCCTACGGTTGAACCTTCCGGGATCATTTTCCAGACCTCCGCCAAGGCTTCCGAGGCCTTGGGAAAAAACCGGGCGTCGAAGTTGTTTTTCTTCAGGGCTTTGATCGTCCTTTCCACCTGGAGTTCCTGGTACCATTGATGAAACTGCGTCATTCTTAAATCCTCCTTCCATATTTAAAAACGCTACGCGCATAGCGCTAAGCGACTTTAATAAACGGACCGGCCTCCGCTGACGTCATAACACTGGCCGGTCACAAAAGAAGCCTCGTCCGAAATCAGGAATTTGACCACGGCAGCTACTTCTTCCGGCTGGCCCAATCTTCCCAGAGGAATCTTGGAAGTCAATAGGGTTCGCTGCTCGGGAGTCATCTCCTTGGCCATATCCGTTTCGATCAAGGCCGGCGAAACACAATTTACCTGGACGTTGTACGGAGCCATCTCTTTTCCCAGAGTCTTGGTCAGGGCAATGATCCCGGCTTTGGCCGCAGAATAGGGAGCCATGAGGGCGTTTCCTTCCTT
>JAOUFX010000967.1 GCA_029857975.1 Deltaproteobacteria bacterium
ATGCTGCGGAACTGCTCCATTATTTCCGCGGAGAACCTTCCGGTTAGGAAGCTCTGTTCCACCTCTTCAAATTCTTCACGTGAGAACTGGGAATTCCTTGATAACTTCAGGCGTAATCTGAACAGGTTGTTATGCACAAGGAAGGTGAAAAACACATCTGACCCAATGTAGAACGAGTCGTGGTCTTCCAGTATTTGCGAGAAATCCACTTCGCCATCTTCGTCCAGCAGAATGCGCCTGGCCACCAACATCCCGGCTGCCTTGCCCCCAATCCTCCCGGATCCGATCATGCGGTCCCTAATGCTGTATAGGTCCTCCAAGGTGAAATAGGAATCCGCTAGTCTGTTAAACTCAGGATGATTCCCTATCATCATCCGTGAAAATTCCTCTTTAAGTGCCAGGACCTCAGGCGTAATCTGATGAGAGTCTTTATCTGCTTCGCGATATTGAATCAGCTTATTATAGACACTGTCCCAGGGGGCGATTGAGCTTTCCATGGCGTGGAGCGGACGTTTACGAGCGATCGCAGACACTGCCGCCGCTTCGCCACTCTGGAAAACCGGCTGCCACCTGCCTTCAGTAACCACATGGGGCAGGAACATTTGTGGAGAGTAGCGGTCCCAAACCTTCAACGGGTGTATGTACATTCTGCCCTTTATACGGTAAACATCGATAAGTACTTGAGTGGTGTCCCGAACCCTGGCAACAGCACTATGGGCGTGTTGACCACGTGTCAGGGCGAAGTAGGCGATAGTATCCAGCTCGCGGAGAAACGGACACGTCACTTGGAAAAAATTTGCCAGCAGCTCATCTGTTGCCCACTCCTCAACAAGGGCTGACAAGTTGTCGAGTATGAAAAATTTCTTCTTCGCCCATTGCTCAATCACCCTGTGTACCTCGGCGGTAAAGGAGTCGAATCCGAGGCTCGGATCTACCGCCTTGATGACAAGACCACGACGATGTCCGACAATCGGGGGGTGAGGCGCAAATCTTAGATAAACACACGTATCGCTGTAGCGTATTGCCTGGTCTGCAAAAGGCTCTGCAAAGTATGAATAGTCGTCTAGGCTGTCAACCTGCCACACAACATTATCGCCCAGACGAAGGCCTTTAAGGACTTGGTCGAGGGCTGCTATTCCGCTGTTTATTGCCTTTGGTTCCATTTTCGATATATCGTTTTCATCAAAGAAGCTGGCTCTCCCATGCTAAACCCAACCACGAAGCTTACAGGCCTCGGCTACCCTCGCTACGGACACCAAATAGGCGGCCTGACGCATATTGACCTTGTTGTTTTGGCTCATTTCGTAAACGCTTTTGAAGGCGTGGGTCATTTTTTGTTTTAGTCTCCAGTGAATTTCCTCTATTTCCCAGTAAAGATTATAGGTATTCTGGACCTGCTCCAGATAAGAAACGGTGACCCCTCCGGCATTGGCGAGGAAATCGGGCAATACAATTAGTCCCTTATCATAAAAGATCTTATCGGCTTCCGGTGTCGTAGGGCCGTTGGCAAGCTCACAGAGGATCTTGCAGCGTAACCTTGGAGCGTTTTCTTCTGTGATTACATTTTCCAGCGCAGCAGGGAAAAGGACGGCGACCTCGAGTTCGAGGAGTTTCTCATTGCTTATCTCCTCTGCCTCGGGGAAACCATTGACTCTGCCATTCATAAGCTTATGTTCAATGAGTGCCTCCACATCTATGCCGTTGGCGTTGTATATGCCTCCCTTGGAATCCGAGGCAGCCACCAGCTTAAGACCGAGAATATGTTCACCAAGTCGGGCTGCATACTGACCAGCATTGCCAAAACCCTGAATAGCCATAGGCTGGCCCTTGAGGTCAATACCGTAAGCTGTAGCTGCTTCCTGAGTCACATAGATCCCGCCTCTCGCCGTGGCATCGTCGCGCCCCTGAGATCCACCCAAGGCTATGGGCTTTCCTGTGATCACACCCGGGTGTTTTTCGCCCATGATTGTTTCATATTCATCCATCATCCATGCCATAATTTGCGGGGTGGTGTAAACATCAGGGGCAGGGATATCCTTGGTGACGCCGAGAGACCTGG
>JAOUFX010000091.1 GCA_029857975.1 Deltaproteobacteria bacterium
GCCTTCATAGACGCCGGAAAGAATTTCCACCCGATCCTCCTCTTTTCTCGAGCTGGTTCCCTTTCCCTGGCCGGGCCTCCGCCGCTTTAGCTCTTTCTGAATGTCTTCAACGGAAAGTTCCATTCGAGGGGGGCAGCCGTCAACCACCGTTCCCAGAGCTTTCCCGTGGGATTCTCCCCAGGTGGTTACTTTGAAAAGAGTACCCAAAGAATTTCCACCCAATTTATGCCCCCCTTCTTTCCCGGATGATCGATAATATCTTTTCCACCACTTCCTCCCGGGCCAGGGTCGAAGTATCCAGCTCCACATCGGCGGCCTGCGCATAATATGGATTGCGGATAGCCAGCACTTCTTCGAGCTCCTCGAGTGCTCCTTTTCCGGTAAGAGTCGGGCGGCTGGCAGTGGTGCCCGGGTCCTGGACCATTCTTCGGTGAAGGGCTTCGCCGTCTGCCTGCAGCCAAATGACGAGACCATTGTTTTTCAAAGCCCGCACATTGGCGGGGTCAAGTACGGCTCCCCCCCCTGGAGCGATGATTAAATGGTCTCCCCGGCAAATTTCCTCAATAACTCTCTTCTCCAGGGATCGAAAATGCTTCCAGCCCTTGGACCTCACGATTTCGCTGATAGAAGCCCCAAGATGTATTTCTACCAGGTCATCCGCATCCACGAATTTTTTTCCGACGCGGGTAGCCAGCATTCTGCCCACAGTACTCTTGCCCGCCCCTCGGTATCCGATTAAAACAATATTCATAAGAAAAATAGCTTTCAGCAATCAGCAAATGCCCCAATCAAAAATAACGGATAGCTAAGGCTGATAGCTGATGGCTAATCGCTTTGTAAATAGAGCTTCTTGAGGGTTTCCCAAAACCCCGGGAAGGATTTATCTACGCATCTTTCCCCTTTAATTTTTATCCCGGGAATGGCCAGCCCGGCGATGGCAAAACTCATGGCCAGGCGGTGGTCATTATGGGTTTCAATTTCAGCCCCCCGGGCTTTCCCCTTTTCCACTTGCAGCCAATCTTTTCCTTCTTCTACTTCGACCCCCATTTTGGCCAGTTCTCCGGCCACGGTCTCCAGGCGGTCGGATTCTTTGTGGCGCAGATGCCCGACGTTCCGGATCACAGTTTTCCCTCGAGCAAAGGCGGCAACGACGGCCAGGGTGGGAACGAGGTCGGGCATGGTGTTCATGTCTACTTCAATTCCCCGAAGTTCTTTAACTCGAACTTCCGCCCAATTTTTTCCCCGGCTCACCTCGCATCCCATCTGCTCCAGAATGGCTAAGAATTGGGCATCCCCCTGGAGGGATGACGGATGGAAGTTTTCCACTCTTACTTTTCCTCCGATGATGGCGGGTACCGCCAAGAAATACGAGGCATTGGAGGCGTCCCCTTCAATCCGGTATTGCCTGGCCAAATAACGCTGCCCTGCCCGAACGAAAAAGGAATCACCCTCCTCCTTCTGAACTTCTACCCCGAAGTCGGACATTACCCCCCGGGTGATGTCCACATAAGGTCTGGAAACCAAGCGCCCGCTTACCTCCAACCGGACGTCTGCCCGGGCCAGGGGAGCGACCATCAAAAGGGCGGATAGGAACTGGCTGCTCTCGCTTCCTTTGATCCTGGCAACTCCGCCCGCCAGACCCTGAGAATCTACGACCACAGGCGGGAATCCATTGCTTTCCAGAGAATAAGCTATGGCTCCCAGCGAGACCAATCCCTCCAGCAGTTCGGCTATCGGCCGCTTTCTCATCCGCTCGCTGCCGTCCAGCAGGGTGGAGCCATTTTTCAAAGCGGCCAACGCCGTCAAAAACCTCATGGAGGTTCCGGAATCCCCCACGTAAATTTTTTCTCCTCCCGCCGTCAGCACTCCCCCTTTACCCTGAACTGAGATGGAGTCCCCTTTCCAAGTAATCTTGATCCCGAGTTTCTCCAGACCTTGCGCCGTATACTCGGTATCTTTACTGCGCAGAGCGTTGAACAAAACGGACTCCCCTGCAGCGAGGGCCGACGTAATCAGAGCGCGGTGGGTGTAACTTTTCGACCCGGGAATGGCCACAACGGCGTCACAATGATTCAGTGGTGTAATCTCGATCATCTTTTTTCCAGCAAAGATGCTATCAGCTATCAGTTTCCAGCTAATAACTCATTCTAATGCCCTTTGCAGGTCTCTTTTAATAGATTGGATATCCGGCTTCTTCCCCGTCCAGATCTCTATCTGCGCAGCCCCTTGCCGGGCAAGCATTTCTAAGCCATCGATCGTCCGGCAGCCTCGCTCTTCAGCCTCATGGAGAAACTTCGTCCGCACGGGTTGGTAGACAATATCCATCACCACGATCCCTTCTTTTAAAAGTTCCTTAGGCCAAGGACTTTCTGAATCCTGCGGGTGCATACCTACTGATGTAGCATTGATGATCACCTGGACGTCCAGCCCCTTGATTGCCGACAAAGGATGGCAGGCAAACCCCATGGTTGCGGCTAGTTTTCGCCCTTTTTCCAGCGAGCGGTTAGCAATAAAAACCCGACAGCCCCGCTCTTTCAGACCAAAAGCAATGGCCCGGGCCGCTCCCCCGGCTCCCAAAAGGAGAACCTTTTTCTCCCGCAGTTCAATTTTTTCCTCTAGAGCTTCCACTGCTCCGCGCCAGTCCGTGTTGTGGCCAATCAGCTTTCCTCCCTCATGGCAGATTGTATTCACCGCCTGGATCTTTCCGGCCACCTCCTCCAGCTGATCCAGAAAAGGGATGATGGCGGTCTTAAAGGGAATCGTTACGCTCATCCCCCGAATCCCCAACCCTCGAATCCCGCTGATGGCTGCGGAAAGATTTTCAACTTCAAAGGCCAGATAGACCGCGTTCAAACCCATCCTCTGGAACGCCCCGTTGTGGATGATCGGGCTCAGGCTGTGTCGCACCGGTTTCCCGATGACTCCGTAGAGTTGGGTCTGGCCATTGATCATCTCAACCTTCCCCAGATCTCCTTTAGTTCTCGAACGGTCAACTGTCCGGGAGCGGAAGTTCGATTCCTGTCCAGAGAAGCATACGTCCAGGCCGCTCCCATCAAGGGAGCAAAGATCCGGCTCATCTTCCCTTTTTCACCCATAGCCAAAGCTACAATTTTTTGTTTCCTTTCTAAGGCGTAAGGAATAAGGGATAAAATTTTCAGGTTATCTTCCCAGGATTGAGTAAAAGTAACGATCTTTATTATGTCCGCCCCATATCGAATCATATGCCGGCAGATACCCCGCAGCTCCTGCAAGGGCGGTGTCTTTTTAAAGTCATGGAAGGATAGGATCAACCTCGTTTTTTTATGATTTTCCATTAGTTCAAAAATAGCGGATTTCCCGCTTTCCATCTCTACGTCCACGAAGTCGGAACCTAAACAGATTGCCTGCCGCAAAATGGCCAGCCTACTTTTTTCATCCCCTCTATACCTGCCCCCCTCTTCCCGGCGGCGGTTGGTAACGATGGAAGGCTTCTCTCGTTCCTTTAAAAGAAATTCCCATCCCGGATTTTTCAAATAATCCACCCTCAGCTCAACAAGGTCAGCCAGCTGCTGGGCCATGGCCATGGCCCGGACAGCCTTCTCCACGGTTGTCTCAACAATGGGCAGGCAGATTTTTCCTGGGCTTTTATCTCTCGCAGATGGTTTCATCAATCCGGACCCCAAAGTGCCTTGCCGCTCCTTCCCGGTATACCAGAACTTCGCTTCCCTCTTGTAAATCAACCAGCGAAATGGCCTTCCCCCCTGGCTGAGTGAGCCGGATTGTTTCGGCGTTCTGCAGGATGGCGGAAATCCTCTGCCCTTTTTCCTCAGCCTCCACCAGCACCAGGGGACGCCGTTCCACCTTGGCCCTTCCCACTACGGCAGGATAACTATGGCCTTCAAAATTTACTACCATAACCTGATCCCCAGCGCGAATCTCAGAAAGATATTTTGTTTGCCCGTTGGCCAGGCGAACATAAGCGTGCACCGGCCCGGCGTTGACGCGGAAAGGCCTGGGATTTACGAAAGGATTTTCCACGCTCTCCGCATGGACCAGAAAAAGGGCCTGGCTACTGTTGCCCACCAACATGCCTTCTCCCGGCACCATCGAAGAGCAAGTATCCACACAGACCCGGTCTCCCAGACCCAGCGGTTCAATGCTTTTGACCCGGGCAGGCCAGAGTTGGAACCGTTCGTTCTCTGCTCTAAGCTGGCGGATGATTTGACGGACTTTTTGGGGATCGGAGTGATTGAGCACAACCCCATCCACACCCTTTTCCAGGATGGAAAAGGCCGTTTGCCCTTCTTGGAGATCGGCAATTTCGACAAAAATATTGCCGGCCCGGCTTAACAAATTTTCCAGGGGGATGATCGTCCAGTCTTTTCCCTTCACGACCACTTTCCTGGAGAAGCTCAAATTGACGATCTCTTCTTCATCTTTTTTCTCCAGAACCTCTTTTTCCACCACATCCCGCCCCAGCACATAATCCCCGTCTTCGGCCACGGTAGGGATGAGGCCCATCTTTTTCACTTCCGAGCGAATACCGGCCTCAATCCAGAGAGCGTCCGCTCCGCTCTCCATTGCGGCTTGGGCCAATTCTGCGCCCCAAGGAATTACCTTCACCCATACCTGTTTCATTTTTTCACCCATCTTCCCCCGGGCTCAAGCCGCCAGTTCTTTCAGCCCGGTTTCGACCGATACGTTGTTGTGCACCAATTTGGTGATGGCGTGGATAATTTTCTCCGGCTCCCGATGTTGGAAAGCATTCCTCCCGATGGAAACGCCCGCCCCTCCGGCCTTCACGGAACCTTTGACCATTTCCAGGATGTCCCGGTCCGTTTCCATCTTCTCCCCTCCGGCAATGACTACGGGCACGAAACATCCCTCCACCACCTCCTGGAAACTCTCCGGTGAGCCGGTGTAAGGTACTTTCACAATGTCGGCTCCCAGCTCCGCCCCCACGCGGGCCGCATGTTTGACCACACCCACATCGTACCCGTTCTTCACTTTCGGGCCCCGCATGTACATCATGGCCAGAAGGGGCATTCCCCATTCCAAAGCCTCCCGGGCGACTCGCCCGAAGTCTTGCAGCATGGATTTTTCATCTTCCGCCCCGACGTTCACATGAATGGAGATTGCATCCGCCCCCAGTTTAATGGCCTCTTCCACGCCGCACACCAGAACCTTGCAGTTGGGATCGGGGGCCATGCAGGTACTCGCCGAAAGGTGAATGATCAAACCCACGTCTTTGCCGCTGCGGCGGTGCCCGGCCTCCACCAGACCTTTGTGAATCACAATGGCGTTGGCCCCTCCCGTGGCCACGGCGTTAATGGTTTTACGCATGTCGGTCAAGCCGACCATGGGACCGAGAGTCACGCCATGGTCCATGGGTACGATCACCGTCTTCCCCGAACCGCGATCCATGATTCTTTCCATCCTTATTCTTTTTCCTACCATCTCCCTCCTCCTTTTTAGTATTGTCAAAACTTAACCACAGCGAACACAGCGCGGCATAGCCGCAACCAAAAATTTATTGGACGCAGATTAACGCAGATAAAATTAAAATAGGTTTAATAAAATTTTCAGAAATTGAACGTTAGTAATACAGAGAAAATCTCTGCGCCCTCTGTGGTTTCATATTTCATCCCCTCTTTTCATAAAATTTTTGACATTACCTCTTTTTTTCAAAAATCATTCACCGCCGGGAGCGCTGCTCTGAAAATAGAATATTGAATTCGCTATGCGCATAGCGCTAAGCGCTTAGCGAATTTCTGCGTGCTCTGCGGCGAAATTTTTTTAAAATAAAAAAGCCGTGAGAAGAAATCCCACGGCTCAAAATAAAAAGGCCGTGGGTAGCATTCTGTCTACCCACGGCCTTGATCAATTAAGGAATATGCTGATCAGCTTCCAGGCGGCGGGTAGACCCCGGCGTAATAAAACCACCCAAAATAATACCCGCCACTAAATTCAAATTTGCAGCGCTGATCCATTTTCATTTCCTGCCTTACGTTAAGTAAATTTTTTCTACCATGGAAGAGAATGGCTTGTCAAGAAAAAAATTTAGCCGAATTTTTTCTGGCCTTTTCTAAACAGATTTTTCCATGGCTGGAGATTCATTCCATTTGTGTCTTTGAGCGCGCAGGGATTCTTCGATTCGCTTCTGAATCTCGGGATCAAGGTTTATGAACTTCACGCCCATACCCCGGCGCAAATCCTTGGTTTCATGGCCATATTGATTCGACCAGATAACTTTGCAGTTGACTTCGATCGGCATCTCGCCGCGGGATAAATAGAGCTTCATGGGAAATTGCTCTCCCAGGTCCAGCGGGTTGGGCGTCCTTATAAATACGCCCCCGTTAATCAGGTCATCAGCCATGCTCAAAGATCCGTCATCAATCGCCACCCTCAATATTTCGTCCACCGGCTCTTCTTGCTGGCAATCAATCCCCAATTCCCCCGTCAGGTCAACAGACCCGTCTACTTTATCAACTTTTTCTTCTACAGGAGGTTCTACTGATTTTTTATCATCGGTTTTTTCCGTCTTAAACAAGCTTCCAATATGTTCTTCGATACGCCGCTGCTCTCCTTCCGAAAGTCTTTGCAATTGCACTAAAATATCGTCTAGGTACCGCTCATAATCTTTGCGAAAATTGATTCCTTTGTGGATCTCTTGGCGCAAATAAGCATTTTCCATGGCCATGGAAATTTGGTTGGCAAAGATAGAAAGTAATTGTAAGCTTCCCTTGTCGAACTTCTTCCCGCCGTTGATAACAACTACGCTGATGGTTCCGGTCGCTTTGCCTTGGAGCATAAGAGGGATACTGATCAGTGAAGTAATCTTTCGTTCCCGTGCCTCGTATTTAAAAAACTCCGAAAAATCCTTTGGTTCCTTGAGCCAGAAAGGTTTCTTTTGCTTGAGGACTTTCCGCGTTACATCTTTTTCCTCAAAAAGGCCAACCTGTTCGTTTAACGGATCGGAAGCAAAAGTAAATTGGGTCTTCAGAACGCCGTTGGTCTTTTCATCCGTGATGAAGATGGTAGAGCGGTGGGCTTGTAGGGAGGTTAGGGATTCTCGGGCGACCATTTCCAGGATTAGGTCCAATTCCTTTTGAGCGTTGATATCCGCACTGATCTGGGCCAGGGCCTTGATATCAGGCCTCAAACCCATCCCTTCATCACCGCCATTGTTTATGTCTCCCCCCCCGGAGGATTGTCCAAAAATACTCTTAAATAACATTTAACAATGACTTCCTTATAAAAGAGGCAATTAATTGATATTTATAACTATTTTTTTGATTTGGCATTATGGGTGTTGTTAAATTGCCTGTTAGACATTGCTTTTATACAAAATAACCCTTCAACTTTTATGATTTTAGGAGCAATGAGCATGCCAACAAAGAAACAACGCCCAATTTGTGAATAATTATACGATTTCATTTACATTCCTCGACTATAAAAAAATTCAATCCTGAAGAAATTTCCTGTCAAGCAATGACTCAATAGTCAACTGTTTGACAGGTAAAAAAATTAGCGAGCCAGGAATCGGGTTGTTACCCTTATCTGCTGAAATTTACTTTTTCTTTTGCAGCCTCAGGTCTTAGCCGCGGTCTCTTCCAGAGGCCGTTTTAAGAACATGATGAGCGCCTCCCCCTTCTGGGAAGGAACCGCAGAGATTAATTCCCACCCTTCTTCTCCATGCTCAGTCAGCCTCATCCTTTCCAATTCCAAAAAGGAAGCCTGGGTTAATGATTTGAAATCCGTTTTCCTGACCATATACTCCCATTTGGACATCGATTTACCCTCCTGGAAAATAATCGATCTTTTTTATACTGGCCCTATAATACTGATTTTTTAGAAAGGGGCAAGATAATTTTCTTTTGACCCCCCGAATTCTTTTTTAAGAGACTTTCGAATTGACAAAACCGTGAAATTCAGATAAAAAAATCGCAGGTGATGCGGATACGGATAACTTTGGGAATTGTTCACAAAGGAGGCACCATCAATGGAACAAAAAGATCTGGAGAAGATGACGGCTACAGAGTTGAGGGAATTTATTCTTCAAAATTACACCGACATCACGGGCGTGCACGCCATGAAGAAAGAAGAACTCCTCCTGGCCATTCATAAAGCCCGAGGCGAGGTCGTAAAAGAAGCAAAGAAAAAAAAGAAGGTTGTAAAGGTTAAAATTGATAAAAAAGAATTGAAAAGACAAATTCGTTTGCTGAAAACCGAGCGGGAAAAATTCCTCCAAGAAAACAACCAAAATGCTCTAGCCAAAGTGAGGAAGAAATTAAAAAAACTAAAACGCCTGACCAAGAAAGCGGTTTGACGAACGATGCCGGCAAAAGCCAAGCCCAAATTGAAAGTCAGAATTCCCACACCTAAACCGTCCCGGTTCCATTCGACCCCCAAGGGCAAAAAAGGGTATGACCGCAAGCGATTGAAACGCGAGAACACTTATTTCAAAAAGATTA
>JAOUFX010000092.1 GCA_029857975.1 Deltaproteobacteria bacterium
TATCATGATGCTCGGCCACAGCGGATACTTAGAGACCGCGCGGCGTGCCTTCGTTTACGTCCTGGCGATCTATGGCATCCCGGCCTCGCCTGAGGAAGTAAAAAATTTTATGTCCGCCTGGCAAGAACTGTCCCCTTTTCCGGATGTCCTGCCGGCCTTAGGGCGGCTCAGGGGGCAATATAGACTTGTCGTTCTTTCCAACGGAGAGGCTGCCTACCTGGACCATCTCGTGAAGGACCGCCTGCGCTGGAATTTTGAAGAAGTCATTTCGGTTGAATCCGTCGGTGCCTTTAAACCCCACCCGGGAGTTTACCGCCGGGCCGCCCAGATATTGAAGCTCGAAGTCGGGGAGTGTATGATGATTTCAGCACACCCCTTCGACCTGGCAGGGGCCCGCGCCTGCGGCTATCGGGCCGCTTATGTCAATCGCTACCACCTTCCCTATGAAGATTCGCCGTTCCAGCCGGGGGTGGTCGTCCAAAATTTCACTGAACTGGCTGATGTTTTGCTTTAAACCCCCCGCCTGCTGTTGGTTTGGCAGTTTGGGGAGGCAGTAGACGCGGGTAGGAATTTTTGGTAAACTCCCTCAGGTTAGTTGTTGGCAAAACGGTTGAACGGCATCGAAAGGGGAAGACCCATGATCATTGGCGTGCCGCGGGAAATTAAGACTCAGGAATACCGAGTGGCCCTTACCCCCGCTGGAGTAGACGCCCTGGTCCGGGCTGGCCATAGAGTAATCATCGAGGATCAAGCCGGTCAGGGCAGCGGATTTTTTAATGCGGCCTACCAGGCCGCCGGCGCAAAGATCGCTGATGCAGCTGAAGCCGTCTGGAGCCAGGCCGAGATGATCGTCAAAGTGAAAGAGCCGCTGCCGGTCGAATACAAATTTTTCCGGCCCGGTTTGCTCCTTTTCACCTTTTTGCACCTGGCGGCTGAAAAAAGCTTAACCTTGGCCCTCATGGAAAAGAAAGTTGCGGCCATTGCCTATGAGACCGTGGAGTTGCCGAACGGCAGCTTGCCCCTTTTAACTCCGATGAGTGAAATCGCCGGGCGCATGTCTGTTCAGGTTGGAATGACTTTTTTAGAAAAACCCCAAAAAGGCAGGGGAGTATTGCTGGGAGGTGTGGCTGGTGTACACCCCGGATCAGTGGTCATTATGGGGGGAGGAGTGGTGGGAACCAATGCCCTAAAAAGAGCCATTGGCCTGGGGGCCCGGGTTACGGTAATTGATAAAAACCTGGATCGATTGCGATATCTCGATGATTTGTTTTTCGGCCGGATCGAGTCCCTGGCATCCAACCGTTACAATATAGCGGAAGCGACGGCCCAAGCCGATCTATTGATCGGAGCGGTCCTGATTCCCGGTGCCTTAGCTCCCCACCTGGTTACGGAAGAAATGGTGCGGGCCATGATGCCAGGAAGCGTGATCGTCGATGTAGCCATCGATCAGGGCGGATGTGTGGAAACAATTGATCATCCAACTACCCACGATAACCCGACCTATCTAAAGCATGGAGTGGTGCATTACGCCGTGGCGAACATTCCTGGAGCCGTTCCGCATACGGCGACGGTTGCTCTTACCAACGCCACCTTGATTTACGTAGAAGCATTGGCCAATAAAGGTTGGCAGAAGGCTGTCCGCGAGGATCCGGTGTTAGCCAAAGGAGTCAACGTAATGGAGGGAAAGATTACCTATTGCGCCGTCGCTCAAGCCCACGGATTAGAGAATTGCTCTTTAGAAAAAATCCTCTGATTATGGACCCCTTCCAACCCATACTTATTTCTACCCCCCGGTAACCAACCCGCCGGCCTAAAATACAGCCTGGCGACGGTTAAAATACCGTATTCACCCCATTTATCTTCGGCAATTGAATATTTATGATTCATTAACAGCTTGATAATCTCGTAAAAAGTCAACAAATAGCACTCTGTCATTCGGAGCAAAGCGAGGGGGTAGGATCCTTCTCAGAAGGAGGGCGGTGTGAGCTACAAGGAGCAGGGAGTCAAAAAATGGCTGGAAAAAAATCGGCAGGAAATGATCTGTTGCCCCTACCAGCCCGGGCAATTAATGATTTCCAAACAGTCCTGTTCCAAACGTTATGAGATCGGGCAAAGGGAGGACTTTGACGACCTTATGAGGGGGGATGTCTTTAATTATGCTTATAAAAAGGGTCTTTCCCTCTGCCGTAATTGTCCCCTGGGAAAGAAATTGACTGGTGCCCGGCCAATTCAAAAAGGGGCCACGGAAAACCGGAACAGCGCTCGTAAATTTAAATCAAGGGCACCCGCCCAGCGAATCGCCGGATAGACATTCGTTCCCTGCTCTTCAAGGAGAGGGGGGTTGCGGATGGGGGAGGGGCCTGCCTTTAACGGTTTCGATCAAAAAAGACAGGGATTAGAGGCACATCCCCCGGAATAATCGGAGCCAACGGAAATCAAATCATTGGGGAAGGAAGTCTGGTCTTTTTCCTGATTTCCTAAAGAAAGCACTTGGCCTTCTTTACTACCATAGCGATAGATTGTAATCCCCTTACACTTCAATTTATAGGCCTGCAGATAGATCTTGCGCACATCCGCCACCGTCGCTGCGCTGGGTAAATTAATGGTCTTGGCCACCGAATTGTCGGCATACTTTTGGAAGGCGGCCTGCACTTGCAGATGCTGGTGCGGGGTCACATCAAAAGCGGTGACGAAAATTCTTTTTACCTCAGGAGGAATTTCCTTGATTGACCGCAAAGAACCGGATTGAGCAACGCGGGCAATCATTTCTTTGCTGTAAAATCCCCGGGTCTTAGCCGTGGCCTCAAACAGCGGGTTTACCTCAAACAATCGGGTGCCCGACAATACATTGCGGATAAAACTGACGGCAAACAAAGGCTCAATCCCGCTGGAACATCCGGCAATGATGCTGATCGTTCCGGTCGGAGCGATGGTATTGACGGTGGCATTACGCAAACGAAGGTTCCGGGGGGCGTAAAAGGACTTGGAAAAGTTGGGGAAAACGCCCCTTTCCCTCGCCAGGGCAACGGAAGCGTTTACGGATTCCCGGTGAATAAAGCGCATGAGTTTTCCTGCAAAGGCAACCGCTTCCTTGGCCTGATAAGGAATTCCCAGTCGAATCAGCAGATCGGCAAACCCCATGACTCCCAAACCAACTTTGCGGTTCGCCAGCGTGATTTTGCGGGTTTGGGGTAGGGGAAATTGATTGACCTCGATTACATCATCCAGGAAGCGAATTCCCCAGCGTATCGATGTAGTGAGTTTTTCCCAATCCAAAGTACGGCCCTGCACCATTTGGGCTAAATTGATGGAGGCCAAATTACAGCTTTCATAAGGCAGAAGAGGTAGTTCCCCGCAGGGGTTCGTGGCCTCGATTGGGCCAACCTCCGGCGTCGGATTTTTTCTGTTGATTTCATCCAGAAAAATTAAACCCGGGTCCCCGGTAAGCCAGGCGGCGTTGGCGATAAGATCAAAGATCGTTCGGGCTTTTACCTTTTTTACTTTTTCGCCGTTACGGGGATTGATCAAATCAAAGGCTTGGTTACCGGTGACGGCTTCCATAAACCGGTCCGTGATACCTACGGATAAATTGAAATTTCCGAAGAGGTTTTTTTCCATCTTAGCCTCGATGAATTCGATGATATCCGGATGGTCGCAGCGCAAGATGCCCATATTGGCTCCCCGTCTTTTCCCGCCCTGGACAATCACTTCGGTGGCTTGATCAAAGATGGACATAAAGGAAACCGGTCCTGAGGCCTGGCCTTTCGTCGAAGAAACGAGGTCTCCTTTGGGTCTCAGCCGGGAAAAGCTGAATCCCGTACCTCCACCGGTTTGGTGAATCCGGGCCATGCTTTTGAGGGCCTCAAAAATCCCGTCGATGGAGTCATCTACAGGAATCACAAAGCACGCCGCGAGCTGACCCAACGAGGCTCCGGCGTTCATCAGAGTAGGGGAATTGGGCATAAATTCCAGGGTGCGCATCATCTGGTAGAACTTTTCTTCGGCTTCGGGAACGGAAAAGGGAGACTTGAATTTTTTCTCGGCCAGAGCCACATGAGCCGCAACTCTCCGGAAAAGCTCGCTGGGAGTTTCGATGATTTTTTGCTGATCATCCCTTAGAAGGTATCGTCTCTTTAGAACTTCCATCGTGTTGACGGGAAGCTTTAAATCATCTTTGATCCCCAGAGCCGACTTGGCCATGCGAATGTCGCTTCGTCTTTCCCGGTAGAGGATATAACTTTTAGCGATCCGGCTATACCCTTCATCCATTAAAACCATTTCCACTGCGTCTTGGATATCTTCCACCTGGAGGGTTTGGCCGTCGTATAAAGCCATTAATTTTTGAATGACGGTTGCGGTAAGTTTGCCGGCGATGGACCGGGCGCTGCCGGAATCTTGGAGGACCTCAAAAGCGGCCTTAGCGATGGCATGGTGAATTTTTTCTGCGGCGAAAGGAACGACGGACCCGTCTCTTTTTTGAACTTTTTTAGGTCTCGTCATTTTATTCAAGAAGAGGACTCCGCTCTGAGAATGGAGTCAGGGTGAGGGTGAATGTTTAGGAACCGTTAAACCCCCCTGGGGCATTAGAATCACCCGGGGATGCGGCCCTACTTTATCCCATGCCAGCGCCAGGGCTTCGTTCATATTCTGCGCTGGAGTGAACAACAAGGTTCGGGCCAACGCCGGTTCTAACCCGGAAATGAGGATAAATTGGGCTTTTTTCATCAGCCGGGTAACAGCGTAGGCCTTATGTCCACCGACGACGAAATCGGACCTGATCTTCTCTTCGATCCGTTCCGGGGTCTCATATTCTTTCATCCACTGCAGGTATTCTTCCGAACCGACTCCTTCGCAGCACTCTCCCAGGATGATCACCACCCCGCCTTCCCGAACCGCCAGCCAGGCGTTATCCATCGTTTTTTGCAGCTGGTAAACATTAATATCTTTAGGATAGCCCCCGCAGCTGGCGATAACCAAGTCGGCGGGCTGGGGGATTTCCGTGCCGTAAATCTGCTCCACGAACTCGCATCCTTGCCGGTGGGCTTGAATATAATCCCCCGCGAAAACTTTTAAAAAATCCTTTTTATCGTTGAGCACGACATTCAACAGAAATGAGGGCCTCAACATTTCGGTTCCTTCAAGTTGGTCTTCATAAACGGGGTTCGCGCTGAGCTTGCCCATACCGGCTCCCGGCTCCAGCATCAGGGCATGATTGCGGCAGATGGTTTCGTATGCTGCTACCCCCGGTAGCAAGGCCTTGCGGCCCCCGCCAAACCCGGCAAAAAAATGGTAAACGATACTTCCGGTACAGACTATATGGTTGGCCTCAACCGCTCGCTTATGAAAATAGATGTCATTTCCCCGGGAGGTCGTCCCCAGGTATTGAAATTGGGCAGGATCCTTGGCGTTGCTGTTGAACATCTTTACCCGCCTGGCTACATCCGGCCCAACCAGCGCGGTCATCTCTGGTTCATTCAATTCCCGGTGGGCTCCCACCGCAAAAATGATAAACATATCCTTGTCGGGAATCCCCACCGAGTTCAATTCGTCAAGCAGAATGGGCAGGAAAACGTGACTGTTGGCCACTCGCGTGGAATCATTGACCAGAAATACAACCTTTTGCCCCGGGCTTACGATTTCCTTAAGCGGTTCAGATTGAATGGGGTTGCGGATGGCTTCCCGGATGGCTAACGGAGGATTTTCTATCGGCGGATAGTCTTGGATGCTCAATTCGCTGGCGACCAAAGCTGAATCCAAGTTAAAACGAACCGTGCCTTTCCCGTATGGCAAAACATATTCGCGTATGGGCATGGACCATCCTTTCGACTGCCTTCGACAGGCTCAGGCCCCGGGATGGTAAAGGGGAGCTCGCCGAAGTTTGTGTCCTTGTTGGGTGAAAACAAGACGATATTTTAACTGACCAATTGATTCCGTGAGGACCAAACGAAATCCCCGTTAAAATTCATCATAACAGGGAAAATAACGCTTTTCCCTCAAGGATTTCTTTTTTTACCCGCCCTTCCCCCTGCAGATATTGAAGATGAGCCAAAGCCTCCCCGCCGGCAAACCATTGCTGGGGAAGAGGGAAATCTTCCCAACGATCACAATCGATGTCCCAGGTCATTTGCGAGGCCACCTGGTAGGCGCTCTGCCGGCCCGTTTGCAGGATGGAAACCACCTCTTCGTTCCTCAATGCATGGTGCTTCTTCAATTCGGCAATTCTCCGCCGGTGATGGTTGAAAGGTTTGCGATGGCCCGGCAGCACCCGGTCGATATCATAGCTATCGATTTTATCCAGGCTTTTCAGGTACTGCTGCAGAGGGTCGCCTTTATCAGACCAAAGGGCAATATTGGGAGTGATGTCGTTGAGGATGTGGTCTCCGGAGAAGAAGATTTTGGTCCGCGACTCATAAAGGCACAAGTGGCCCCGCGTATGACCGGGTGTTTCAACACAAAGAAAGGAGTATTCCCCGATGGGGAGGCGATCCCCTTCCCGCAGGAGGGTGAAATTGAGGGGCCGCCGCAGCTGGTACCTGCGGCCGGGATGTTTCGAGATGGCAGCCTGAACATCGGATTCCGGGAAGCCGTTCTTAAGGGCAGAAACCGCTATTCCTTCCCAGTGGTTCGGATCATTGATGATCTCGGTGTCTGGATAATTGAAATAGATCTTCGATGAATCCTGTACCAATTCCGAAACAAGGCCCAGATGATCCGCGTGGATGTGGGTTATAAAAAAATCTGTACGCTTCAAATTCACTTGGAGTTCTTTCAAGGAGGACTGCATCGCCTCCATGCACTCCACCCGGTTCATTCCCGTATCGATCATCAGGAACCGGTCTTCCCCCCGGATCAAATAGGAATTAATTGCTTTCAGGGGGCTCCCCGGGAGAGGGATCTCGGTCCTGAAAATATTGGGAAACACTTCTTCGATCATGCTCAGCTTCCTTCCTTTCTGTTCTTTATAACCTAAATTGAGCGATTTTTTTACACCACAGAGATCTCAGAGGATAATTTCATAGTTAAAAAACAAAATCAGCTCAACACTTTCTCCGTGTTTTCAGGTAATAAATTCGTCAGATAGAATATGGTGTTGTTTTCACTTAACGAGTACCCAGAGTAAAGCAGAGAAAAGGAGTTTATTTCCTGGTTTTATCTTAATTTTCCTCTGGGCCCTCTGTGGTGAATCGCCTTTTTTAGGTATAAGTAATTTTACTCCGATTGCTTTGGCAATCATAGCGTTTTGAACTTCAAGGATTGATATTCACTCGCACAAGGCGGGCCGTGGGTAATAAACACTTCTTTCGTTGTAAGGTTCATGATGATGGAGGCCACGGTTTGCACGTGTTCCAGCTCCGGGTCCCGTTCATCGGGATGGCGGCAGATAGAGTCCGGATAATTAAAGTGATCACGCAAAACATCCATGAAATCTTCTTTGGAAATTTTCCCGGCCCGCCCCATCATTTTTTGCTTGGCTCGGCCGTACCGCAGGAGTGAATCCGGGAATTGAGTCAAGCTCGCATCCAGAGGTTTCAACCGTTCCGAAGTAAAATGATTGGTGTGGGCGAGTATGCCTTTCTCGGGATAAAAAAAGTCCAGAGCCTGAGGGGCCATTTCGAAATCCATGGCGGCCCCTTCACGGTGGGCAATCAGACAGTTATTGGTTGAACCCCGGTCCATGGCGGCGATCTTACTAATGGCGTCGCCGAATCTTTCACAGTTCAAAATTCCCCTCATGAGGACATGGATGGGAACGCCAACCTGCCCCAGCGGAGATTTCAAAATATTCAGACAGGCCCCCAATCCGGCAGAGTTGAGCCCGATCTTGCCCACAACCCCCGCTTCGGTGAGGGTAATTACATTGGGTTTACCCTGCTGTTCGATCTCCAGGAGAACGGTGGTCTCGTTTAAATGGGGCTTCCAATCCCAGTTTTGACCTAAAAGCATATCGCCGGCAGCCGTGGCTTCCGGTAAAACCGCCAGAGCCGTACACTCACCACCCGTGGCCAATTTATCCGGATACATCAATTCCGTGCGCACGTTCAGGGCCAGAATTTCTTCCAGTTCCACCTTGGCGCCTTCGGCAATCCCTCTCATTTCTTCCAGAAGGGAAGGGTCGAAAGCCTGGATGGCGGGGATAAACCGTTGGGCTAATTTTATGGCCTGGCGGCGATCGAGTTGCGCATAATGTTGAAAGACCCGGAAATAAAGCTGGATGTTCTTCCGGATCATTTCTTGACAGCGGGATCCGTGCTGAAAACCCAGCTCACCCGGCGACCCTTTTATGGCGATTATTGGCAGCATACGGTTTACTCTCCTCTTAACGATCCATGCAAAAAAAATCCAGAAAAAAAGAATTGCCCTTCCGAGGGGAAGGTAAAAATCCTTATCATATTAGTCTACTAAATTAAAAAAGGCGAATCAATAAGTAATGAATGAAAAAGTAGATTCGCAC
>JAOUFX010000968.1 GCA_029857975.1 Deltaproteobacteria bacterium
CTTCCCTTTCATCTTAACCGGAGCCAAGGGCAACATGACGTTCTCCCGTACGGTTAAATAGGGAATGAGATGGAAGCTCTGGAAGATAAACCCAAGATACTTTCTGCGGAAATCGGCCCTCTCCTCGTGACCGAGGGCGTAGACGTCGATTTCATGTACTTTATACTTTCCCGTGGTTGGGCTGTTCAAAGCCCCCAACATGGACAGGAGCGTGGATTTTCCCGACCCGGATTCTCCCATGATGGCGATGAGCTCGCCGGATTGAATCTGAAAGCTGATTCCCCGCACCGCCATGACCGCGGTCTCACCGCTGCCGTATCGTTTTACTAAGTTATCTACCAGGATGTTATCCATTCTCTACCTCCTAAAGGGCCCGAAGGGCTTCGTTGGGGTCCAGCCGAGCGGCCATGAGGGCTGGATAAAAACTTGCAGCGAGGCCCAACACCAGAGCAAGGACAAAGGCAGCCCCTGCCAACACGGGGTCGAGAGGCACCGCTACGGTATGGCTGGTGGTGAGAAAAGGAAGGGAAAGCTTGGTAACCCCCAGCCCAGTCAGGTAACCCAGCACTCCGGCCAATGCTGAGACAATCCCCGCCTCCAGGAGGACAATCCGCATCACATGACTCCTCCGGTAACCGATGGCCCGGAAGATTCCGATCTCCGAGGTCCGCTCCCTCACGCTTCCCATCATGGTCACCAAGACCACCAGCCCTCCCACCAGGGCCACCACGCCCGAAAGAAGGTAGGAGGCCTTGCGGAAATGGTCCAGGGTTTCCATACGACTTTGCACCACCTGCTTGATGGCCATCACGTTGGCGCCGGGAAGAATCTCGGAGATCTGCTTTACCATCTCCTCGATGGGGCAACCCGAGCAGAGGGCGGCCACTTCGGCCATGGATATCCGCCCCTCTTTCCCCAGGATGGACTGGGCCGTCTCCAGGCGGGTGAAGATGATTTGGTCGTCCTGCGAACCGGTGGGTTCAAGAACCCCGGACACTACAAGTTCCCGGCCGTTCACCCGAACCGGCTTCCCCCGGTCAAGGCCCAGGACGCGCGCGGCCTCAGATCCGAGCAGCACCCCGTCTTTTTCTGGAATTGCCCCCTTTACGATCCACCAGGGTCTCAGAAACTGGGACACCTTGAAGTCCATCCCGGCCAGAAGGACTTTGCGGTCTTTTATATCCACCCCGCCGAGCAGCATGGGACCTACGGCGGCCACATTTTTGGAATTTTTGATATCCTTGATCTTTCCCAAATCTTCCTGGAGGATCTCCTGCATATCAAAGGAGACCCCTCCAATCGCAAGCCCGCCATAGGTAAGGGAAAGGTTCTCCGTCTTGGGGACGATCAGAATGTTGGCACCGTACTCCTCGAGCTTATGGTTGATGTCCTGGGTCAAAGCCTCAACCAGGCTGATAAAGGCCACCACCGCGGACACCCCGATCATCAGTCCCACGAGAACAAAGGCGGCTTTCGACTTTCGCCGCTTCAGGTTGCGGAAGGCGATATCCTTGAGCGTCATCCTTATCCCCTCCTGGAAAAGTTGAAATACTTTCTTCCATCGATAATGTCTTTCACCTTGATGACCAATTTATCACCCACGGTCGCTCGCATCAGGGCTCCCGGGTTGCAGCCTCCCGTTATCACATTCACATTCACCGAAGCAAAACGCCTTCCGCAATTGCGGCAGACCATGTAATCCCCTTTTTGAAAATACCCTTTCCCCTGCGGCCAGCAGACATCACAGGCATCGAAGGCTGCCCGAATGACCCCGTCAGAGCTTTTAAGGATAAAATATTTGATGGTGACCCCGTCGTTGCTCTTGTACTCGTAAAACCTGGCTTTTCCATCTCGAAAGGTGCTGATTGGGTAGGTGACTTCCGCTCCTTGCTTAGCCGCCGGTGCCCCTTCCCCCTGGGGTGCAAAAAACAAAAAACTGGCCGCGATGGCCACCAAAATAGCCAACCATGTCATTCTCAACGAGCGCCTCTTTTCTTTACTTGGTCCGGGGAGGGAAATGTCTTTCAACCTTCCCTCACTTTGTCTCTTA
>JAOUFX010000969.1 GCA_029857975.1 Deltaproteobacteria bacterium
ATAGGCAGCATTACTCTGAACGTCGTTCCTTTCCCTTCTTCGCTCTCCACCTCAATCCTTCCCCCATGTGCTTCGATGATCATTTTGCTCTGGAAGAGGCCGATGCCCATGCCCTGTTTTTTAGTTGTTTTAAATGGACGGAAGAGGGATCGTTCCATAAACTCTTTGGACATGCCGCACCCGTTGTCGCTGAGCGAGATTGTAATCCAATCATCCTTTTGGCGGGTTGAAACATGAATTTTTCCTCCGTTCCCTATGGCATCTTCGGCATTCAGAATCAGGTTAGTTAAAACCTTACGTACCTGCTCCGGGTCTATGAATAGTTTCGGAACCGGAGAAAAATCATGGATCAAAGATTCTTTTTGGGCTCCATTCAGAAAAGAAAATGTATCTGCGATCAGCTCATTAAGATCTATTTTAACTTTTTTTAAATCAATTTTCTGGCTTAGCGAAGAAAGGCTGGCACAAATGTTGTTTATCTTGGCGAGGCTTTGTTGAGTTATACGTAATGCATCCTTCCGAAACTCAGGATTGTCGAAATGAAGCGGTAAGTTTTGCATCGTGAGAGATACCGTCGAGGCCAGGTTTTTAAGGTCATGGATCATAAACGAGGATATGTTCTGGAAGGCCTCCATTTGCCGGACTTGCGCAAGTTTTTCTCCACTAACAACGGCCAATAAAGCTGACGCAGCCTGACTCCCCAAAGCATCCAAAAGGTCAAAATCATCTTGCCCATATCGTCCCCCGGTATATTCAGGCCCAAGTCCGATCAAACCGATAACTTGATTGCTGGCAGAAATAGGAATCAGCAAGACTATATTTTGTCGCCCTAAAAATTCTTTTTTTATCCGGATCGCTTCTTCATTATTCTTATCATCAGGGTTGTTTTCTTCAATATAATAATGCCCATATTTCTTTAAATGACCGATTAGGGGATCATCCGGCTTCCAATAAAAATCGTTTTTGATTTCTGAAGAATCGTCAGCCGTAATCATTTTATAACCATGTTCCTCATCTCCAACCCAGATCGATAGATTTGTGGTGTAGAGGCTCTCCGTTAAAACTTGATTCAGAGCATTAACAACTTCTGCTTCCGTAAACGCGCTTTTTAATAAGTCAGAAAATTTAAGCCATTCATCCCGGTATTCATATTTGTTAATATAAAAATGCGTACTGATAAAAAATTGAACCCGCCGCCTGATCTTTCCTGAATGGATATAGAGGAGTACCGCCACTATGCCTAAAGAAATAAAAACCCATTGAAGGATAAAAGAAAAAGACCATCCCAAATAGCGCATGATCAAGGAGATAATTCCCAGACCTAAAAGATAAATTCCAAAGGCGAGCGGAGCAATCGAAAAGTAAGCTACTTTCCTCGATATGAATATTTTGCGATTCAGGAGCCTGTGGGCGAAAACAGCATAGATCATCGATCCCCAGCCGATCGATAAAAGGATTCCGAGCAAAATAAATTGATCCGAGATCAGTCGCAAGTAGGCCACCCGATAAGACGCTGCCCAGACCATGGTTCCGCATATCAGATAACTGCCCACCACTAAAAACTTGTACTCCCAGCGATGAACTGAAGAAAGGCCGCGCCAGAAACCCTCCATCCGCCAGGCCATGAAAACCATTGATGTAAGAAGGAAAAGGGCATAAAAATATAGTGTTCCATAATGATCAAAAACTAAAAATTCTTGGCTTAAAAATATTACAGGTGGATTTATTAAAGAATAGGTGGTAAGAACGCCCAGAGTGGCCCCTGCCGCAATCTCCGCCAATGAAAGCTTGGGTTCATCCGCCTCTTCAATATTTGTCCTAGAGATCCGCTGAGCCATAAAAATCCAGATTATAGCAAAGACGCATTCGGAAAAAATGACCACATGGGCGGCATTCGGCTCGAATTCGTAAGCTAAATAAAAATACTCCCCGATAAGCAACGGCAAGCCGGCCAGTGCCCGCACTAACGATAATGTGAACCGCCTCTCAGCGCTTTTAAACCGAAAAACAAACAGGCAGGATACTAAGAGAATAAAATTAAGAATGT
>JAOUFX010000093.1 GCA_029857975.1 Deltaproteobacteria bacterium
GGCCAAGGCCTTGGCGATTTTCATTTTATCTTCCAAAGTATAGGCGATTCCCGCTTGCTGCTCTCCGTCCCGCAGGGTAATATCATGAATCTTGATCTCCTTGGCCGGCGGAAACTGAAATTTCGAGGTAACCTCCGGTTCGTAATTCCAAGGACTGACAAACCACTTCTCCGTTTTCCAGGGCTGTTTCATTCTTTCTCCTTTCATAAAAAAATACAGGGGTCCAGGATTCAAGGGGGCAAGGGTTCAAGTGATTTCTAAAATTTTTTCCACTTGACTCCTCGAACCCTCGAACCCTTGAACCCTATTTAAGTCCCAGCACATCCTGCATATCATAAAGTCCGGGTTTCTGTTTGGCCACCCAGCAAGCGGCCCGTACCGCTCCCCGGGCAAAGTTGTCCCGGCTGTGGGCGCGATGGGTAACCTCCAACCTCTCACCCAAACCGCCGAAGATTACGGTATGCTCACCGACGATGTCTCCGGCGCGGATGGTTTGCATCCCGATTTCTGTTTTTTTTCTTTCCCCGATGATTCCCTTGCGTTCATAGACCCCCACTTGGTCGAAATTACGATTTAAGGATTGAGCCAAGATCTGACCCATCTTCATCGCTGTCCCACTGGGAGCATCTTTCTTCATCCGATGGTGAGCCTCGATCACTTCCACATCATAGTCCGCACCGAAGATTTTAGCCAGGTCGGCAATGATCCGGAACATCACGTTGACGCCCACGCTCATGTTCGGAGAGAGAACGCAGGGAACTTTTTGGGTCAACGTCCGAACTTCCACCATCTGGGCGGGAGAGAACCCCGTAGATCCGATGACCGCGCTCTTCCCTTTTTCCGCCACCATGGGCAAATTGGTTAAGGCCGCTTCGGCGTTGGTAAAGTCGATGATCACATCCCCGGCGGAAATGACTTCTTTTAAAGACCCGGCAAGGGAAACGTTCCACGTTCCCAAACCAGCCATTTCTCCCACGTCCCGCCCAATATGGGGGTGATCCTGCCGTTCCACGGCTCCGGCCAGAAGAACATGGGGAGTCTCATGGATCGCTGCCAGGAGGCGCTGACCCATCCTGCCTGCTGCCCCGATCAAAATCATCTTTACGACATCGTCGGCCATAATCCCTCCCTCAAATCCGCATTGCGCATTCCGCAATCTGAATTTTTATGTGTAGGCTTCTTCCCACAGATTCCCTTCGTACACGACCCGCGTATCCCCTTCAAGGAAAACTTTTTCGAAGCCGTCCCCTCGAGGATGGAAGTAGATGTATAATATCTCTCCCCCCCTTGTTTCAACCTCAACCGGCGAATCAGCCAGTCCTTTGGCTGCCGCCATCAAGGCCGAAGCCACGGCGCCGGTTCCGCAGGCCAGGGTTTCATCCTCCACGCCGCGTTCATAGGTCCGCACTTTCAAATGGCTGCGATCGATGGGCTGGACAAAGTTGGCATTGGTTCCGGCCGGCTGGAACCGGGGATGAAAACGAATCTTGCGCCCCAATTCCTTAACGACAACGCTGGTGATTTCTTCCACCAACTCGACGGCGTGCGGAACACCGGTGTTGATGAAATGCAGGCGATGATCCTGGTCATCGATTCTTACCGCAAGGTCGAGGGCTAACCCTGTGGGCTGAACCATCTGTAGCTTCACCCGTCTGCCATAAACTTCCGCTTCGATGATTCCGGCCAAAGTTTCGAAGGAAAGCTTCTCCGCAGCAATTCCTTTGAGGACAGCAAAGCGAGCCGCACAGCGTCCGGCGTTTCCGCACATCTCGGCCTCGCTGCCGTCAGAATTGAAAAAACGCCAGCGGAAGTCTGCTCGCTTCGACGGCTCAATAAGAAGCAAGCCATCCGCTCCCGCGGAAACCTTGCGGGCGCAAACCCGCGCAACGAAATCTCCCAGGTGGTCGGCATTTAAAACCCCTTGACGATTATCGATAAGGATAAAATCGTTCCCGCTACCGCTCATTTTGAAAAAAGGTATCCGTCTCATCTTTCTACTCGTAGGCCGAAAAAAATTGGACGCAGATCTCCGCAGATCAACTCAGAAAAAGATACTAATTATTTTAAATCCTTAAAATCTGCGTGAATCTGTGTCCCAAATGAAATTTGTTTTTTTTAAACCAAAAAGTCCGGAATAAATTCTCCTTTGATCAGATCGTCGAGATCTTCGCGCTCCCGGATAACATAAAAACGGTCTTGGGCCACTAAAACCTCTGCTGCCCGGGGGCGAGAATTATAATTTGAGGCCATGGAGAAGCCGTAGGCGCCCGCGCTCATTACGGCTAAAAGCTCTCCAGGTTCCACCTTGGAAAGCTTCCGATCTTTCGCCAGAAAATCTCCCGATTCGCAGATCGGCCCTACTACATCGGCCACAATCTCGTAGCTTTCCTTTCTTTGCACCGGTTGAATCCTCTGGTAGGAGCCATAGAGACTCGGGCGGATGAGGTCATTCATGGCGGCATCAACGACGATAAAGTTCTTCTCCCCGCCTTCTTTGGTATATAGAACCTTGGTCACCAGGATACCGGCGTTCCCCACGATCACCCGGCCGGGTTCCAGAATAAGCGTGCATTCGATGCCGGCCATTTCGCGCAACAAAGATTGGGCATATTCCCGGGGGTGAGGAGGTTCTTCCTGCTGGTAGGTGATACCGAGTCCCCCTCCCAGGTCGATGTATTGGATGTGAATTCCTTTCTCCCTTAGCTTGCCTACAAGCTCTTTGACCCGCTGGACCGCTTCCACAAAGGGCTCAACCTCTGTAAGTTGAGAGCCAATGTGACAACTGACTCCGATAACTTGGACGTGGGGCAGAGTACTGGCTAGGATGTAATCAGCGATGGATTTTTGGATATTGATCCCGAACTTATTTTTTTTCAACCCCGTGGAGACGTAAGGATGGGTATGCGGGTCAACGTCAGGATTGACCCGCAAGGACACGGGCGCTACGGTGCCCATGCTGCCGGCAATCTGATCGATCGCCACTAACTCCTGGGAAGATTCAACGTTAAACATGAGAATGGGTAATTCCAAAGCATATTCAATCTCATCCGAGCGTTTTCCCACACCCGAATAAACAATGCGGTCCGGCCGGGCACCTGCCTTCATGGCCCGGAAGAGCTCCCCTCCCGAAACTACGTCCACTCCCCCGCCCCGGCGGATAAAGACCCTGAGGATGGCAATATTGGAATTGGCTTTCGCCGAGAAACAGACCAGGTGATCGACTTTGGAGAAAGCGCCGTCAAAGGCTTGAAAATGCTTCTCCAGAGTATTCAGGCTATAGAGATAGAACGGCGTCCCCACCTCTTTGGCTATGGTCTCGATGGGAAAATCCTCACAGAAAAGACTTTCCCCGCGATACTGAAAATCGTGCATCCAGTTTCTCCTGATTAAAAAATTATTATTTTATAACACAGAGTTCAGAGGAAGGTCAAAACAAATTTGCCTTCTTTTATTTCCTGGACCCGAGCGCAGGGGATTCAGGGGCAACCTCCACTTCCTTAGAAAAATCGCTCTCGTTTCCGGACGGGCTGGAATCAACAGCTTGTAGGCGATAAAAGTAAGCGCGTTGAAGATCGGCCGAGCCATCGAGAAAATAATTTTCCGTGATCAAGCGGGGATTCATTGGTACAGATTCCTTTCCCTCTTTTTCCCGGCGGTAAAGGTTATAACCGGCAATGTCCGGCTCAGGATTTTTATCCCAGCGTAAAGCCACGCCATCTTGCTGCCGAACCGCCACCAGTCCAGTCGGTATGGAAGGGGGAAGACGTTTTTCTGGAACTCCCTGCACTACAGCCGAACTCGGGCCTTCGATGAGGGTCCCGCGGAAATTGCGCACCGTGCGCATTTCATAGAAGTACGGCTTTCCCAGTTCCACTTTCCCATCCCAGTATTCCTTATCCGGAATGGGGTCGGCGTTAAGGGGAGAGAGCGAAAAAAGTTCCCCTTGGCTCCGACGATAGATGTTAAATCCTTTAAAATCTGCCATCTCCTGTCCGTTAACCAAGAAGGGAACCGGCTCCCAAGTAATTTTAAGGGCCCGGTCTTCTTTGTGCAAGTTAACCTTGGTGGGGGCGGCCGGAGGATCATCCCAAAAGATCTTTACCCGCTTCGACTCTGGGCCGGGAGATCGATAAAGATTGTAGGCTTGGACGAAGTAAGTGTATTCGTTCTGAGGGCTAACGGCCTTGTCCTGCCACAATACGATCCCTCTTTCGAGCCGAACCCCTCGGGGATAGTCCATATCGATCTCCGCCACTGGTTCAAAGGTAGCGGGACATGGCTGGCAGGGAGCCGGGGCCAAGGGAAGGGCTTGTCGAAATACTCTGAATCCTAACAGGTCCGTTAGCCTGGATCCATCCATATTTTTCGCAGGAACCGTCCACCTTAAAAAGATTCCCCCTTCTTTCGGCCACAACTGAAGATCGGAGACCGGTGCCGGTATCGTGCTATCCGGTGCAACCGGTGAACCTTTCATACCACATCCCCCCAATCCCAGGGAGATCAGGAAAAGAGTAAAAAAGAGGACAATTGTCATTCCCCCTCAACCCGGCCCTTTCCTCCGCATTTACCTTCTTGCAGCAGCGCCCGGATCCGGAGCCGCAAAGCATTCAAGCGAATGAACCCGCCGGCATCCTTCTGGTCGTAAACTTGATCTTCCTCGAAAGTGGCAAAATCACAAGAGTAAAGGGACCCGGCGGATTTTCTCCCGGCTACCATACAATTGCCCTTGAAGAGTTTCAACCGGGCGGTACCGTTGACCGAGCGCTGGGATTCATCGATCATTTTCTGCAAAACCTCCCGTTCGGGAGAGAACCAATATCCATAATAGACCATCTCGGAATAGCGGGGAATGAGGGAATCTCTAAGGTGCATCACCTCCCGGTCCA
This sequence comes from Deltaproteobacteria bacterium, assembly GCA_029857975.1. The sequence continues at coordinate 4,887 of JAOUFX010000093.1, forward strand.
TAGTGATGGACTCGACCGCCCGGTGGGCGGCGTGAAGGATCGTCCCTCCAGGAGTTTCGTAAACCCCACGGGATTTCATGCCCACATAACGGTTTTCCACCATGTCCACCCGCCCGATACCGTTCTCTCCCCCCAGGCGATTCAGTTCGGCCAATAGTTGGGCCGGGGACATTATCTGGCCGTTCACGGCTACGGGATTTCCTTGTTCGAAATCGATCTCTACATAGATGGGTCTATCAGGTGCTTTTTGTGGAGACCGGCTTAAAACAAACATTTCCTCCGGCGGCTCCATCCAGGGATCTTCCAAAATTCCTCCTTCAAAACTGATGTGGAGCAAGTTCCGGTCACTGCTATAGGGTTTTTGGGGGGTAACCGGCACCGGGATTCCATGTTTTTCTGCATAATGAATCAAGTCCGTACGGGATTTAAAATCCCAAATTTTCCAAGGAGCAATGATCTGGATACGCGGGCTTAAGGCCAAGTAGGTGATTTCGAAGCGGACTTGGTCGTTTCCTTTTCCCGTGGCGCCGTGGGCGACGGCGTCCGCCCCTTCTGCTGCGGCAATCTCCACCTGACGTTTGGCGATCAAGGGGCGGGCGATGGAGGTCCCCATCAAGTAGCCGCCTTCATAGATGGCATTGGCCCTGAGCATGGGAAAAATGAAATCCCGCACAAATTCCTCTCTCAGGTCTTCGACATAAACCTTGCTTGCTCCGCTCTTCATCCCTTTTTCCCGCAGGCCTTCCAGTTCCTCTTCCTGGCCTAAGTTGGCCACAAAGGCCACAACTTCACACTTGTAGGTTTCCCGCAGCCATTGTAAAATCACCGAAGTGTCTAATCCACCGGAATAAGCCAGAACGACCTTTTTCACTTTTTCTTTCATCTTGTTTTCCTATCAATGAAGGTGAGGGTCAGTGTGAGGGTGAATGTCATTTACTGACACGGACACCAACCACTGACACTTTATTTTTTTAACAACCATTCCAGGATCGCTTTCTGCCCATGCAGACGGTTTTCCGCCTGGTCGAAAACCACGGACTGCGGTCCTTCCAGTACTTCTGAACTGATTTCTTCGCCGGCATGAGCCGGAAGGCAGTGCATGACCAGTGCCTCTTTCTTTGCCCGGTGCAAAAGGGCTGTATTCACTTGATAGCCCTTGAATCGTTCATGCCGCTCTTTCTTTTCTTTTTCCTGACCCATGGATGCCCAGACATCCGTATAGACCACATCGCTTCCCTGGACAGCTTGCCGGGGATCCAGGGTAAGTTCGATGCGGGCTTTACGACCCCGCTTGGCTTCGGCGAGAATTTTCGCGTTTGGCTGATATCCTTTGGGACAGGCCAGGGATAGGGTAATATCCAGCAGAGATGCAGCCTGCACCCAGGTATTGGCCATGTTGTTCCCGTCCCCGATGTAAGCAATCTTTAAACCTTTATAGGTCCCGCGTTTTTCCACAATCGTCAAAAGGTCGCAAAAAACCTGGCAGGGATGAAGCAAATCGGTCAGCCCGTTGATCACCGGGACGGAAGACCACCGCGCCCACTCTTCGAGCACAGCCTGGTCGAAAGTCCGAATGACCACGCCATCGAGGTAGCGGGAGAGAACCCTCGCCGAATCCGCAATAGGTTCGCCTCTCCTGATCTGCGTCGTCCCTGGGTCGAGGTAAACCGGATGGCCGCCCAATTGCGTCATGGCCACCTCAAAGGAAACCCGCGTCCGGGTGGAGGGCTTGTCGAAAATCAATCCCAAAGACTTTCCGGCCAGCGGATAATCCACAAGGCCTTTTGCCCATCTTCGCTTGATGGTAATGCTTCTCCGCAGCAGGGCATCGATTTCGCGCCGGGAAAGATCCGCCAGACTCAACAAATTGCGCCTTTTCATTTTTTTTCTCAACCCTCCACTCCGGTAAACCACGCTTCCATAAAAAGCTCTCATTCCCTGCCCCTGCCGGGGGCTATTCATTAGCTCCGGCTATCAGATCCAGGTAGAAAATATTTCATCCCATGCTTGAACCAGCCGGTCGATCTCCTCGGCAGGTATCTTTTTCCCTTTTCTCCTTGCGCCTCGCGCCTTACGCCTTGCGGTCTTTAATAGATCTGCGTTCCGATTCCCTCGTCCGTAAAGATCTCCAGCAAGATCGCATGTTTTACCCGGCCGTCGATGATGTGGGTTTTTTTCACACCCTCCTGGAGGGCCTGTAAACAACAATTCACCTTGGGAATCATTCCCCCGCTGATGGCTCCTTCCTTGAGATAACGTCCGGCCATCTCGGCATTCATCGTGGAGATCAGCTTTTTCTCTCCATCGAGGACCCCCTCAACATCGGTGAGCAGAATGAATTTTTCTGCCTTCAGGGAGGCGGCGACTTTCCCGGCTACCAGGTCAGCGTTGATGTTATACATCTCTCCTGCCGGCCCGACCCCCACCGGAGCGATGACTGGAATCCATTTGTTGTTCATGATGTTCTCAATTAATGCGGGGTTAATGGTTTCTACTTCGCCGACCAAGCCGATGTCCAATAGCTCTTTTTCCTCGGCATCTTTTCCCCGCCGGGGAATCCAGAGCTTTCTCGCCCGAATGAGGTTTCCGTCCATGCCGGACAGGCCCACCGCCTGACCGCCGCGTTGATTGATCAGGGAGACAATTTCTTTATTGATCTTGCCTACCAGAACCATTTGCACGATGTCCATGGTCTCCTCATCGGTAACTCGCATGCCCTCTACGAACTTTGATTTTTTACCGATTTTTCCCAGCATGCCGTCGATTTGCGGCCCGCCCCCATGGACGATGACCGGATTGAGCCCGATGTAGCGCATCAAAACGACATCCCGGACGAAGCTCACTTTAAGGTCCTCGTCCTCCATGGCGTGTCCCCCATACTTGATGACGATCGTTTTGTTGAAGAAACGTTGCATGTACGGCAACGCTTCCAGGAGAACGTCGGCCTTATCGATCCAGTTCTGCTGCATCTTTCTTTTCCTTATGATTTTTTAACTCCATTGTATAGGAAATACCTTTTGGGACACGGATGTTCACAGAAAGTCGCTTAGCGCTATGCGCATAGCGTCTTTTTTATTTCTGCGGTTATCTGCGTAAATCTGCGTCCGAATAAATTTAAACTTGAAATTGCCGTTATAGGATATACCGGCTAAGATCCTCATCCTTGATGATTTCACTAAGCTTATCCCGGACGTATTGGGCATCCAACAAAATATTTTTTTCTGCCCGCTCGGGGGCATCAAAAGAGATTTCGTCCAAAAGTCTTTCCATAATGGTATGCAGGCGGCGGGCGCCGATATTTTCAGTACGCTGATTCACCAAGGTGGCGATCTCGGCAATTTCAGCAATGGCCTCTCCCGTGAAACCCATTTTGATGGACTCGGTGGCCAATAAGGCCGTGTACTGCTTGATCAGGGCGTTCTTGGGTTCGGTAAGAATGCGGACGAAATCATCCCGGCTCAAGGTATCTAACTCCACCCGGATGGGAAATCGACCCTGCAGCTCCGGAATCAAGTCCGAGGGCTT
>JAOUFX010000971.1 GCA_029857975.1 Deltaproteobacteria bacterium
TCAGGTTGAATTCTTCCCTTTTAATTGATTCTACCTAAACCGGCGATGTGATAGCGCTGATATATTCGCTCCACAATAACGCCAATTTTTGAATTCTCTTGTATGGCCTCAACGAACCTGGACCAAACTTTATTATCCCTTTCAACTAAATTCTTGATTCCCCTTAACTGCACTCCCTGAAAGATAATATATATCCCCTTCCCTATGCAGTAAATACCTATGCCAGGAGAAATGGGTACTAACAAACTCTCCGACCCTGCTGCTTTAATTAAAAACAAGCAAAGTCCACCGATTATACAAATAATCCCACCAATAATAGACCCAATCATTTCTCCCTCCTTTTATGCAAAGGATTATCTCACCTTTGCTTTCCGATAAACCCACAAAAATTAAAACCCCCCCTCTCTTTTAAGAAATGGGGTTTCAATTTCTCCTTACCATACCAATCACTCCGAGACCTTTGCATAACTACTCCTTAAATAGATTTCATGGAGGGAATATGGGATATAAAACCCTGGACCAAAATATCAGCTTCCCCGAAGTCGCCCTTGCCAGCTCCATGGAAAATAATTGCAGTCTAAAAATGATGGAAAAAGTTAATCAGATCATTGACTGGTCCCCTATCGAAAGCTTATTGTTGGAACATTATCAGGCGGGAACCAGTAAAGAAGGCGCTGATGCTTCCCCTTTAATGCTGCTAAAAGGATTATTACTGCAAAAGTGGTTTCGCATCCCCTATTCTTCCTGGCCTTTCTTATCAAGAGGTCGGAGATAACAAGAAATTCTGATTCTGATAAGAACTCGCTTTAAGGTAGTGTGAGCATACTGAGAAGGCACCCTGCAAGGTAAAATAATCCCTGGAGGCTATACATATTGGCACCTTCCGGTAACTCCATTTCATACGACTCTTCAAAAGGTTAGAGGTTTTGTTGTTGGTTAACTCATACGGAAGGAAAACAAAACTACACTTTGAATTTAAAATGCCCTTTTGCTGCGATTTTATACTTACCATTTAATCTGTCAATACTTTTTTCGGCAAATTTATTCTTTTAGTAATAACAGTCAATAACTTACAACAACTGGAATTATAATCTAAATAAAATCCATAAAAATAGAGGCTAAAAATAAACCCCATATTCCAGATAGCGTGTCAATCTCTGCACTTCACAAAAAGTAACGATATTAAAAGTATCTCATAACCTTCGCCGATGATTACCGATTCAAATCAAGCACTCTTTGCGAAAAAGTCTAGTTGCAGAGTTCAGGAAGGAAGCATTGGAACAAGGCAGAGCCAAAAATGACCCTGCCTCTCTAAATCAATCCATGCTTCTTTCTTGGCTATTAAACCTTCTTTTGCCGTGACTGGGCGACGCTGAACTTTTGGAACCAGGTGCTGTCCGCGCCAACACCAAGGCGCGCAACTTCAACGTCGATTAAGAACGGCGTGCCAGCACGGGTCGCTTCAATCCCGCGCCTCAAGGCGAGACGAAGATCCGCTGCTTTCTCAACGCGAACACCGTCCCAAGCCTGGGCCTTGGCGAGGCCTACGAAGTCAATAAGCGGATTATCCAATACTGTGCCCGTGAACCTGTTAGCGGCCTTCATCCTGCCATTAAAATCTACATAGGATTTGCGTACCGTATCATAACTGTGATTGTTCGAAACAATCGTAAGGACTGGAATTTCATTGCGCGCCATGGTCCAAAAGCCCGAGGCGGAATACATTACTGAACCATCACCAATGCTCAATACGACCTGCCGATCGGGCGCGGCTATCTTGGCACCAATCGCCGCACCGACCCCCCAACCTAAACAGATCCCTTTGGTGGCAAGCCACATTTTCTCGTTCTCGCGGGGACCAAGGCTGTAAAACTGTTTCGCACTCTGAAGATTTTCATCAACAATGATGCAGTTCTTATCGAGTTCTTCCTCTAACGTCAAACCCAATTCGTCGGGATGCATGGGAGAAAGACCCATATTTTCCTTTTTCACCCTTGCCGCCTTGTTTCCGACATCGGGCTCCTGACCTTTCCGGCTGGAGG
>JAOUFX010000970.1 GCA_029857975.1 Deltaproteobacteria bacterium
CATGTTTTTATGTGTTCGATTATGGGTGGAGGTATTTTCTCATAAGTCAATTCAGCCGCAAATTGAGCTAAAGCTCGAGTCGGTGCAGGATTCATTTTCTCCCCCTTATCAAGAAAAGTGACCCGCCTTTATATATCTGCGCTGCCGCCCGGCATACCGGTCACTTGCTGCTCCCACGATAAAGGATATCTCAATTTTGGAATTTGGAAAAGGGAAAGGATGGAATTTTAGGGGAAGTCTATCAGCCAAGATCACTATTGGAGAAACTTTAAATTCGGTAAAGGCAGATACGACCTAGGAATCTCTACCGGATCAAAACTATGAAAACCGGACATTTCTAAATTGGCTTGACAATCTACATAACAGGGAGTAGATTCTTTCTGAAATACATGCTCATAACCCATGTTTCCCCCAGCGTAACTCCTTAACTTTTTGGAGTTCGTAACTGAGCGGTAATTGCCAAAGGTGCCGGTACATGGCATCCGCAGGTGTTTTTCCCCCGCCTTTGGGGTCTTTGATTTTTGGTTGAAGAAGGCCAACGCCATTTTTCAACGATATCCCGCTTTACAGTTTATTGAGGCCGAGAAAGTCTGCGTTTGTAATAAAATTCCAACGGGAGGTGCTTTATGGTGGCGGCAAGAAGTTATCGGAAGCTGTTGGTCGTGGTGGGGCTGATCGGGGCTTTGCTGATTTCTTTCCCTGCGACGGCGCCGGGCCAGGGGTATCCCAACAAACCCATCACCGTTTACTGCGGCTATTCTGCGGGGGCGACGACGGACCTGACCACCCGGGCCCTGGCCAGCGCCGCGGAAAAAATCCTCGGCGTTCCGGTGACCGTGGAAAACAAACCGGGCGGCTCAGCCACGGTGTGCGCGGGACTGGTGGCCAGCAAGCCTCCGGACGGATATATCCTGGGAATACTCGACATGTCGGCATTAACGACCCGTCCCCACCTTTTCAAGGTTGCCTTTAATCCTCTTACGGATTTTACCTTCATTCTTCAGTACGGCCTGTACGTTGGCGGCCTCTGCGTCCTTTCCGAATCCCCCATCAAGACCATCGATGAGTTCATCGCTTACGCCAAAGCCCACCCGGGACTTTCCTACGGCGCATCGGGTCAGTACAGCCGCGGACACTTGGCCATGGAAATCTTTGCCAAGTGTAAAGGCCTGACTTTCAAGCATGTGCCCTTTAAGGGGGGGCTCCGGCCAATACGGCCCTTTTGGGCAAGCACTTGGACTTCGTCGGCGGGTCCGGCCAGCATATCCAGTACGTGAAGCAGGGGGTATTCCGCATGCTGATGGTGTTCAGCATGGAAAACCGGGACCCCCATTTCCCCAACATCCCCATGCAGAAAGACATGGGCTGCGAGGACGTTCCGCCGAATAAATACATCTTGATTGCCCCCAAGGGACTTCCCGATCCCATTTACAAAAAGGTCCATGATGCTTTCAAGAAGGCCAGCGAGCAGCCTGAGTTTAAAAAGCTTATGGAAACCCTTTACCTTCCATATGAATATAAAGGCCGGAAGGATTTGGAAAAAGATATCCCCGCCCAATTCACCTGGTATAAAGGCTTCCTCGAGAAAATGGGAGTCACCAAAAAATAAGACGGCGGAAATGAGGGGAATGGGGAGGATTCCCGGAAGGCGGGATTTCCTGGATTCCTCCCTTTCCCCCTGTTGACGATTTACCTCCCTTCCTCGATTTCTTTGGAATCCTCGTATTTCACTCCTTTCGTTGCCACGCCTTCCTGCCCGGTGTTGTTATCGTAAACAAGGAAAAAAGATTTGATCTTTTCTCCATTTTTATGTTAGGCAATTTATTAGGACAGTTCAAAACGGAAGATTCTCGATATCAACAGAACGGAGGCGCAACATGGACTTCGAGCTGACTCAAGAGCAGAAGATGTTTCAGGATATGGCCAAGGAGTTCGCCCAACGGGAAATCGCTCCCATCGCCAGGGATCTGGACCGGGAGGAAAAATTCCCCCGGGACCTCATCCCAAAGATGGGAGAACAGGGGCTCTTCGCCATTAAAATT
>JAOUFX010000972.1 GCA_029857975.1 Deltaproteobacteria bacterium
ATTGATTTGGGCAAGTAAATTCTTATTTTCCCTGCGACGAAGATAATCCTGCAAGGCAAGGGCGTATATGCGGCTTCTCGGGACTTTCATCTTTCTTGCAAGATCCTCGGCCTTTTCGAACAAAGATTTTTGAATCAAGATGGCGATCTTGATTGTTGCCATGCTTTCATACCATCCTTTCTACCAAAAATATAACAACTATTATTATTGGCAATACCAAAAGGAGGAATGATTTAAGCTTAAGGAGGCCCTGCAAGATTAGGGGTGAATCCGGAATTGGGTAAAATTTTCACCAAGTGGGTCCTGCGGGGGGGGGCGGGCGGAACGAAAAGGTGGAAGAAGCGGTGGGGGGCATGGATACACACAGCGGGAGGTGGCGGATTTTCTCGGCCTGCACTTTTAAGCAACTTATCCGGCACCACTTCGCGGTCTTAATGTCTCCGGCATTCCCATCAGCAGGGGAATCCTTATGAAGAGGTCGAGCCCGGTAGCTATGAGAAACACGTAATGTGGGCCGATGTCATCCCAAATGACTCCGGCCAGGTAAACCATCACGGCGGATGCCAGCATTCTAAAAAATCCCAAAATTCCTATCCACCGGCCCATGTGCTCAGCTGGAACCAACTCAAACTGCATAGCGGAGGTGATAACGGCATTTATAAAAAAGGAGCCCTGCAATACCCCAGCCCCTATCAGGAAAAATGAATTTGGTGCCCAGAGGAGCATGAAGTTAGATGCCCAGAAAACGGGCGCTATTAGAAAGATAACGCTTTTCCGCCCAATCCGGTCGGCTAACCTGCCTGCCGGGATGCCAAGGATTAGAGGGGTCAATGCAAAGCCGGTAACCATTGCCCCCAATACAAATTCATTAGCTCCTTTAACTTCGTAGGCGAATGGCTGAGTAAATGGAATAATCATACCCATTGGCAGCTGAGTAATAACGGAGATGATGATAAAACGCTTCAAGTTACGTCCCGGCTTGAATATCTGGGAGAGGTCTTTCAAAAAGCTCGGCTTGGTTGCGCCCATACATCCCCAATTGCGGTTCGATAGCTGAGTCAGCACCAGGAAAAAAGTGGCAATGGTGCCGATAAAGCTAATAAAAAACAAGGGCCTGATGCCGCTAACGTTTACTCCCCCAAAGGTGGCGACCAACCAGGCGCCAAGCATAGGTCCCCCGATTCCTAAAAAACCGGCGGCTAGAGTTTCACAGCAACTCATGGCGGTGGCCCGGTCTTCTGTTGCCAGGGAATTCCCGCAAACGACAGCGCAACCGTGCGTACTTGTTCTAAATCCTACCCAATAGGCCAGCATAGCGATGATAATAATTGTCCAGCTTTGGGCTATACCAAAAATAAGCCATGAAATAGCCAGCAGACCGATACCGACAAGGTAAATCTTTTTGGGGCCGATGTTATCCAGGATCCATCCTGTGAAAGGACTCAGCAAAGCAGCCGCCGCCATGCCGACACTGTTGACGATGCCAAGCTGGGTGCCACTCGCTCCTAAGCCAATAGTAAAAATAGAGAGGTAGGGAAGAACCATCTGGTAGAAGAATCTATATACCGATGTCCGCGTGGCAGTAATTTTCCAGTCGCGTGGTTGCCGGTTCAAGAAGCCAATCGCTTCCGAAATAGCGCCGACAGCGGCTTTACCTCCTCGAATCAATTATGTCTCTCCTAAAAAATTATTGACCGTCTCTTGCTTAGCCTTTTAAAAAGTCCGGTTTCATGTATTCCGGTTCTGGATAGGTATAGAATCCTTTTCCGGTCTTTACTCCTAAGTTCTTGCGGTCAATCATTTCCTTCAAGGCCTGCGGAGGATAGTCTTGAGGGTCCAATGATTCACGGTAATAAATCATGGCGGTATCGTAAATCACGTCCAATCCGACTGCGTCCATGATTCCAAATGGTCCCCGGCGCATTTTCGAGAAGACCATCCAGCCCCGGTCGATGTCCCGGAAATCAACATACCCCTCAGCCCACATGAAGAGGGCCTGGCGGTAGATCGCCCGCAGTACACCGCCAAAACAAAAGCCAA
>JAOUFX010000973.1 GCA_029857975.1 Deltaproteobacteria bacterium
TCTGCGTCTACCCTGTTAGATAGTTAAGATCTAACAGGGTAAATCTGCGTCCTATTAAATTTTGGGTATCCATCCCATGTTAGATAATATCATCGCCGAGATCATTCAGGAGAGGAAAGGGATTTCCTCCGAAGCCGTGGCCGGCCTTTTAAACGGCCAAAAGGGAAAATCTTTGGGAACCTTAGCGGTGGAAAAAAGATTGCTGACCGAAGAAGAACTCCTGGCCAGCCTGAGCCAGAAACTGCGGGTCCCTTACATTAAGAATTTAGAAGAAGAAGGATTAGACCCCGCGCTGGTTTCCAGGGTACCCATTGCTTTCTCCAAAAAGCACAAGGTGGTACCGGTGAAAATGGAAGATGATATTTTAACCGTAGCCACGCCGGACCCTTTGAATTACGAACCCCTGGACGACCTGCGGTTAATCATCGAGTATCAGGAAGTTCGATTGGTATTGAGCAGTGAGCGGGAAGTGGTGAGGGTGATCAACCGGTTTTACGAACAAAGCGCCGATACTCCGGAGGAAATGATCCAATCCATGGACGCCGAAAGCAGCGACCGCATCCTCCACGAATTGGAAGAAACCGAGGACCTCCTGGATATAAGCGATGAAGCCCCCGTGATTAAGCTGGTTAATCTCATTCTTTTTCAAGCAGTAAAAGAGAGGGCCAGCGATATCCATATAGAACCTTTCCAGAAAGAATTGAAAGTCCGATACCGCATCGACGGCATTCTCTACCATCGGCTCGATCCACCCAAGAGGTACCAGTCCGCCATTATTTCGCGACTGAAGGTCATGGCCAAACTGGACATTGCTGAAAAACGCTTGCCCCAGGACGGTCGAATTCCTATAAAAATCGCCGATAAAGACATCGATATCCGGGTCTCTATTGTACCCACGACTTTCGGGGAAAGAGTGGTCCTGCGCCTTCTGGATAAGGGAAACGTGCTTTTAGGGATGGAGGAGATCGGACTTTCACCGGATCAACTCCGGGCATTACAGGATTTTATTTGTCGGCCCAACGGTATCTTGCTGGTGACCGGGCCCACAGGCAGCGGCAAAACGACTACCCTTTACTCGGCCCTGAGCCGGATTAATTCTCCGGACAAGAACATCATCACCATTGAGGATCCAGTGGAATACCAACTCTGGGGGATAGGCCAGATTCAGGTCAATCCCAAAATCGGCCTTACCTTTGCCCATGGGCTGCGTTCAGTCCTGCGCCACGATCCCGATGTGATCCTGGTGGGTGAGATCCGGGATGCGGAAACCGCTGAGATTGCCATTCAGGCGGCTCTCACCGGCCATTTGGTCTTCAGCACGCTGCACACGAACGATGCGGCCAGCGCGGCTACACGTCTTGTGGATATGGAGATTGAGCCATTTCTTGTTGCTTCCGTAGTCCGCGCCATCGTTGCCCAGCGTTTGATCCGGGTTATTTGCCCCGAGTGTAAAGAAGGATATGTACCCGAACCCGAGATGTTGAAAGAAGTGAGGATCATCCCCGAACAGTTAAAAGGGGGGAGAGTTTATAGAGGAAAAGGATGTCCAGCCTGCTCGGGAACAGGGTACAGGGGACGGACCGGAATTTATGAGATCCTGCTTGTATCCGAGGCCATCCGCCAGCTGATCATGAAGAAGGCCGACTCAGCCTCCATCGGGCGCCAGGCAGTTGAGGAAGGAATGAAAACTCTGCGGGAGGACGGCGCCTTAAAAATAATAAAGGGTATTACTACCCTGGAAGAAGTAGTGCGGGTTACCCAGGAATGAGCAAAACCGTAAGAAGTAAAAAGTAAGAGGTAAGAGGTAAGAGGTAAGAGGTAAGAGGTAAAGAACTCCCTAACCCAATGACCAATTACCCAATAACTTAATGACACAATAACAGGAGTCTTTTCATTGCCCATTTTTGAGTATGAAGCACTAAATAGCACGGGGAAATCCGTTCAAGGAATTATCGATGCTGAAAGCGCCCGCACTGCCCGGACAAAACTCAGGGGGCGGGGATTTTATCCGACGCAAATCCGGGAAGAAGCGATTGCTG
>JAOUFX010000974.1 GCA_029857975.1 Deltaproteobacteria bacterium
CCGATGCCCCAGGGAATTACAGCGGCCACCGGTCTCGATGCCCTCACCCACGCCATTGAGGCTTTTGTCTCGGTTAAAGCTCAACCTATAACCGATACCCTTGCCCTCCAGGCGATCCGGGTCATTGCTGGAAATATTCGGCAGGCCTGGTCCAATGGGGATAATATCGAAGCCCGGACGAGCATGATGATCGGCGCTCTGCAAGCGGGGATGGCCTTTTCCAATTCCTCCGTTGCTTTGGTGCACGGGATGGCCCGTCCTATCGGGGCCTATTTCCATGTTCCTCACGGAGTCTCGAATGCCGCCCTCCTTCCCACGGTTATCGAATTCAGCATTCCAGGAAACCCGGAACGTTATGCCGCCATCGCCGAGGCCATGGGTGAAATCACGGAGGGCCTTTCTGTTCTCGATGCGGCTTATTTCGCGGCCGATGCGGTAGAGAGATTGAATGTGGACTTGAAAGTTCCTACCCTGGGGGAACTGGGAGTGGAGGAGAAAAAGTTCAACTCGGTGGTGGAGCAGATGGCCGCGGATGCAATCGCCAGCGGAAGCCCGGGGAACAACCCGAGAAAAGCAACCAAAGAAGAAATTGTAGAGTTATACCGCAAGGCGTTTTCCAAGGAATAAAAGGCGTTTTCACAATTAGCCTCGCCACGGAGTTCGCCCTCATCCTTCCCCTCTCCCCAAAGGGAGCGGCTGGGATGAGGGGTTTTACTTAAGAACATTTTCTATGTTTAGCCGCGGAAATCTGCATCCTAAGTTTTTTCCGCGATCAGACTGGCAATAGCCTTCCTGCTCTTTCCCTCTTTAAAGATCCCCTCGCGGTAAAAGAGAATGCGCAGTCCTTTGAAAAGCTCGAGTAGCTCGTTGGGCTTCAAAAGATAAGAGGGGTTCTTCGGACCTTCTAAGCCAAGAGATCTATTTTCGGTAAGGTAGGTTTCAAAAACTACCCTCCCTCCTTTTTTTAACCCCTTTTTAATCCTGGAAATGAGACGCCGGTTGAGGAAATAGAAATCAGTGATGAGATCGTAACGCCCTTGCTCTATCAGGAAAGTATCCAAATCAGCGGTGATCGTTTTGATTTTAACGCCCCTCGCCCCGGCTAATTTTTGAGCCTTGCTCAGGCCTATTTTCGATATATCGATTGCTTCCACGTCAAAACCATGCTCGGCAAGAAAGACGGCATTCCTTCCTTCACCGGTGGCAATATCCAGAGCCTTCCCTTTGGGAAGGAGGTGGATGTGCCTTTTTAAAAAAGAGTTGGCCTTTATTCCCAAGGCATATCTTTTCATGGTGTTTTCACTCCCGTATGCACCACAGCGATACCGTTGGTAAGCCGGTGGTAATCCACATGGGAAAAACCAATTTTTTCCAGGACGGCGGATAATTGGTCCGGGGATGGAAAGAGGCGGATGGACTCGGGAAGGTAGGTGTAGGCCCCCCTGGAGCCGGCAATGATTTTTCCAACCAAAGGAATGACTTGAAAAGAATATAGATCGTAAAACCGCCCGAACCAGGTTAAAGTAGGCCTGGAAAATTCCAAGCATACCAGTTTTCCGCCGGGCTGCAAAATCCGGTGCATTTCCTCGAGGCCTTTTTCCATACAAGCAAGATTCCGAATGCCGAAGCCGACGATAGCTGCGTCGAATATTCCGCCGGGAAAAGAAATCTGCGCGGCATCTCCCTGGACAAAAAGAATCTTTTTCTCCAGAGATGCTTTGACTATTTTAGATTTCCCAGCCTCCATCATCGCCCGGTTGTTATCGTATAAAATAACCTGCCCCGCCGGGCCAGCGTCTTTGGCAGCCAAAATAGAGAGGTCAGCGGTCCCGCCGCATACGTCGATGACTCGATCTCCGGTTTTTAATGCTAATTCCCCGACAGCTTTTCTTTTCCAGTAATGATGAAGGCCGAAGCTCAGAAGGGAGTTCATCAAGTCGTACTTGCCGGCAATGGAATTAAAGTGCTGCAGGACGAGTTTGACTTTTTTTTCTAAGGGGGCGCGGTGGCATTTAAAATCGGTCATTTCAACCTGCA
>JAOUFX010000975.1 GCA_029857975.1 Deltaproteobacteria bacterium
GGAGAGGTGGTGGATGAAGAGGCGCTCATTGATGCCCTCCAGGAAGGAAAAATCGCCGGAGCGGGGATCGATACTTTTCGGAAGGAGCCTCCCGAAGATTTTCGGCGCCTTAGTGAAGCGGGAAAAGTGGTTTTGACTCCGCACATCGCCGCAGCGACCGAGGAAGCCTTCGTTCGCATGGGGATTGAAGCGGCCCAGAACACCCTGACCATTCTCGAAGGGAGAAAACCCGATAAAAAATATGTTGCCAACCCGGAAATTTTGGAATCCAAATGATTCTTGCGCGGCTAAATTTAGATACAACCGTACAAGGGGTGGCCGGGAGGGATGGCAGCGCCTGGCGCAGCGATTGAGTTACGACGCGTGGGCGGAGGTACTGCCGGCCTGCTCGTTCTCTTTTTTTTATTTACACTATGCGCTATACGCTTTGCGATTTTCTACGTTAATAAAGGAGGAGAAAAATGGAAAGAGTGAATAAATTCAGGAAAGTCATGGAAGAAGAAAAAATCGCCGTGGGGACCTGTCTCGATTCTTACAGCGCCGCCGCCGTGGAAGTTGCCGGCTTCAGCGGCCTGGATTTCTGCCGGATCGATAACGAGTATTCCTGGCGGAGAGACGAGGGGATGGAAAATATGTTGAGGGCGGCGGCCCTAGCGGGGATCACAGCCATGGTCCGGGTGGAAAAAGGGGCGCCCTATCTCCTTTCCAAAATTTTCCAGGCGGGAGCGGGCGCCGTACTGGTTTCGGACATTAACAGCTACGAAGAGGCCCTGGCGGTAGTCAAGGCCTCGAAATTTGCCCCCAGAGGCCACCGGGGCATGAGCAGCTTTTCCTTTGCCGGCGGGTGGGGAACCCGCGGGGGCGAGGACTTCGCCGACTGGAGCGACACCCAGTTGATGGTGGGGATCATGGTGGAAAATGAACAGGTGGTGGGACAACTCGACAAGATCTTCGCCATCGAGGGGCTGGACTACGCCCTCTTCGGCCCGTCGGATTACAGCATGTCCTTGGGATTCCGGACGACGAAGAAAAATCACCCCAAGGTTCAGGATGCCATAAAGAAAACCTGTGAGGCGGCGAACAAACACAAAAAGTTCGTCGGCATCGGGATCGGCAAACCCTGGGTGGAGGAGGCAAAGAAATACATCGACATGGGCTGCCGGTTCATCGAGGCCGGCCACGAGCTGGCCATTCTCCGGGGGGTCTTGAGTTCAGCGGCATCCGGGATCAGGGCTTTAAAGCGGTAGTTAAGGGTCTATCGAAGGCTTTTCCTGCTTGGCCAGGAACCATTCAATCAGCCGGCGGGCGATACTGATTTTACCGGGCCAGCCCGGCAGATTGCCCGCCGTGAACCAGCCGGCATCCTCGATCTCTTCATCATTGATCGCAATTTCGCCGCCGGCATACGTAGCGGTAAAACCAATCATCAGGGAGTGAGGAAAAGGCCAGGGCTGGCTGCCAAAATAGCGGATGTCTTTGATCCGTATCCCCACTTCCTCCAGGACTTCACGCTCCACGGCCTCTTCCAGCGTTTCTCCCGGTTCCACAAAACCGGCGAGGACGCTGTAAACTCCCGGGGCAAAATGGCGAGACCGGGCCATAAGCAGTTCGGGGCCTCGCTCCACCAGCACGATGACCGCCGGGGCCAGGCGGGGAAAATGGAGCAGGCCACAATGGGGACACTCTTTGGCCCTTTCTTTTTCCCGGAGTCTGAGGGGGATGCCACAGCGACCGCAAAATCGATGAGTCCGGTCCCATTCCACGATCTGGACCGCCCGCGCGGCCAGCCAGAAAAGGTCTTCATCCAAGCGCCCGTATACTTTGCGCAGACCTTCAAAAGCCATCGCTACCGGTGCCACCGTTCCTTCCGGCAGGTTCACGGCATAACAAGAGTGCTCGTCGAACTGGCCCAGATAGTGTTGGTCTCCGCAGGGCAATCCCAGCTCCTCAAATTCAACCAGGTAAGGGATCCGAACCGAAGAGGACTCTTGGTGAACGAGGAGCTGATTTTGCAGGAAAGCAAACCACCAGGAC
>JAOUFX010000977.1 GCA_029857975.1 Deltaproteobacteria bacterium
GTTGAATGTACTGCTTGCACCCAACGAATATATCAATCATCTTTTTTTACCTTTTTGGACACGGATGTACACAGATTATCAGGATCAAGTAAAAAGAAAATAATTATCTGCGGTTATCTGCGTAAATCTGCGTCCTATTAAATTTAAACCGATGTCTTAAAGATCCCCTTTGCGGGGGCCGCCATGGACGAGAAGAGGAAGTAAATTTCCATTCTTATCGAAGGGCAGGGGTTGGGGGCCTTCCAATATTTCCAGGTCCGCTCTTTTTTTCAATTCTTCTCCGTAAACTTCGGAAACTTCTGTTTCGTCCACTTGCAAAGTGTTTTTAATGCGCACAATCTTACTCTTTTCCGGAGGCGTCAGGCCAATGGACCCCAAAGCCACCTTGATGGCTTGCTGGTCGTTTTCAAAATGCATGGGAACGGCGGCTTTTTCCAAGCTGATGCCAGTAATGCAGTTCATGTAGGTTGCCTGATAGTTGATCTTGTCCACCAGCCTTTTGGTCGTTAAGTCGGCCAATCCAATTCCCGTGGCGTTACCGTTGGAATTGGGGGTCAGGTCGCGGACAAAGAGTCTTTTGACGTCCGTCGGATGGGGAAAGACTCCTATTAGATCGCGGTTTCTCCCGGTGACATTCGGGTCAATCCCCGTGCCGCTGATATCTTTGCCCATCTCATCCACGATTAAAAGGTCGATATCATTGAAAGGAAGCCGGGGCATCATCTGCTTGGCCGTCTCCAGCAGTTCCCGTTCCTTCGTTTCCAGTTCTTCAGGTTTCAGGGCCACGATTTTCGCTGTTTCGTCATATCCGTTTTCCACCATCGCCAGTCCGCACAAAACGGGAGCTTTCTTCAAGACCTCCCTTCCCGCATCGACGATGATTTTGGGAAAGGTATATTGGATGGCCGCCTTGTGGTAATACTCCGCCCCTTTCTGCTTGCCCATGCCGATGGCCATGATCTTCATCAACCCGCTCTCGATCGGGGCTTTGAATTTGGTGTGGGGCTTGATGCGGTTCGCCACAATGATCCAATCCGCTTGCGAGGCATTTTTATCAATGAAGACCGGGACACCGTCTTCGGTCTTGCTGATCTCCACGACTTCCATGGAGGAAAGAACAGGGGCTCCGGTGAAAGCCTCCGTCACGTTATAGTGGGCGAGCAGGTCCTTTTGCCCTTCGGCCGTCGCCCCTCCGTGACTGCCCATGGCGGGAAAGATAAAAGGTTTGGCCCCTAGGGACTTTAGGTAGGCCACGGCTGCTTTCAAAATCACAGCAATATTGGCCACGCCCCGGCTCCCGGCAGTAAGGGCTATACGTTGACCGGGTTTGACGCGACCTTCCAGAGAGAGTTTTTTCAATTCAGCTTGCACCGTTCCCGGAATATCCTGGACCACCGTGCGGTCGAACTTCTGACGAATTCGATAAACTTTCGGAAAATTCATGGTATCAACCTCCTTAAATAAGGCCGTAAGTCGCGGATGCGGAAGGCGTTAGAGGGTAAAAGCTTGTTTCCCCTTACGCCCTCTCACCTTACGCCTTACGGTTATTTATATACTTCAATAGCCATGTCCGGGCAGATTTGTCCACACATGGTGCAGCCGGAACACTCCCCGGAATTTTCAAAAAGGACGAAATGATATCCTTTTTCGTTAAAATCTTCTGCAAGGCGAATCATTTTTTTGGGACAGGTAATCAGGCAAAGTTGACAGCCTTTGCACCGTTCTCTATCGATGGCGATCTTGCCCATTATTCTTTTCCCATTTCAAATTTCTTAGGACGCAGATAAACGCAGATTTACAGAATTATAAGAACGACGCCAGGCATAAAGCCCAAGGCGCGCAAAACCTGTAGGGGCAAGAAGCATCGTGCCCCTACTAAACTAACATTATTATTATTTTCTGTGTGCATCTGCGTCAATCTGCGTCCCATTAAATTATTTTTGAGCGGCGGCGACTTCCGCCCCTTTACGCAGCGCATTTTCATTAACCGCAAGCAATTCTTGGCGATGTTCGGGGATCATCCGCCGCAAAG
>JAOUFX010000976.1 GCA_029857975.1 Deltaproteobacteria bacterium
GGAAGTTCAAAGGGAAAGCGCAAGTTGGCGCTGAAGTTGCGGCGGAGGCTGACGTGATCCTAAAGGTGGACGTCCGGGAAGTGGGGTTCGAGCTATGATGGAAAACCGGGAAATTCAGAGCATCCTGCCGCACCGCTACCCCTTTCTTTTGGTGGATCGCATCCTCACAATCGAACCCGGGAAGAAAGCCACCGGGATAAAAAATTTAACGGGCAACGAATGGTTTTTTCAGGGGCATCATTTCTACCCCCCCTCCCTCCTGTTAGAATCGCTGGCCCAAGTGGGCGGGATTGTGTTGGGTAGCAAGGCCAAAGAAGAGAATCCCCTCGTTCCTTTCGCCGGCCTCTTCGCCGGGGTTTCTGAATTTCAATTCCGCCGCTGCCCGGTTCAGGGAGAACAGATTACCCTACAAGTCGAGCTTACCCAAAGTCTGGCTTCGATTTATCGGTTCGCCGTCGAAGCCCTCGTGGGAAATGAGAAGGTAGCGGGCGGCCAAATGCTCTTGTCCTTCATTAAGAACCCTTCCGGAGGGCCTAAAAGATCCTCAGCAGGGGGGCCCGGGTGAGACTTATTCTCCTATCCTTCCTTTGCTATCTTTCTTTCCTGGCTCCTTTGACCTTCGGGCAAACCAAGGGGGAAGAAGAAGTCCTTATGCCCCAGGAATCTCGCATGCATCCCCAAAAAATCTTAATCGCCGGTTTACAAATAAATTTCGTTGAGGAAGGGAAAGGCCAGCCGATCCTCTTCCTCCACGGGCTGGGAGGGTCCTGGAAAGATTGGGCAGCCAATCTTTCTTTTTTCCCCACTTTTTACCAGGCCATGGCCATCGACTTTCCAGGGTTTGGAGATTCCGATAAGCCGGAAACGGATTATTCCATCAGCTGGCTCACCACCATCGTGGAGAAATTTTTACGGGAACGGAAACTGGACCAGGCCATTGTCGTGGGGCACTCTATGGGAGGATTGGTAGCCCTCAACCTGGCGGCCCAACCCGGCTCACCGGTAAAAAACCTGGTGGTGGCTGATGTTGTAGGAATCGGGGACAAAGCGGAATTTTTGAGCTATGCTTTAACGAAAAAAATTATGGGCCCGGAATCCCGCTTCGAAACGTTCGAAGGGCTCTTGCGGGAGGAATTTAAAGCGATGGTCGAGAATTTTATCAAGGGGCAAAAACCGAAAACTTCCAAAGAATTTTTCCAATCGGTTCCCAAGAATCCTCTCACCGGCAAGCCGCTCCTGCCCATGACCCCGGCGGTGCAGATGTCAGCCAGCATCATCGATTTCGACATCCGTCCCCAACTTGCCTCCATCCGGCAGCCCACCCTCATCCTCTGGGGGTCCAAGGATCCCATTGCTCCTCCGCAGGATGCTTCCTTTCTTAAAAGCAAGATTCCCCAGGCCTCTTTGGAGATTCTGGAAAACTGCGGGCATTCCCCCATGCAGGACCTCCCCGACCGCTTTAATCAGGAAGTAGAGAAGTTCCTTCAGGCAGCTGAATCAGGCTCTTCCAGGTAATTAAAAAGCGGCTGGAGCCTTTCCCGCAGGTCTTGGGGAATGATGTAAAGCATGCGGCCGTCGAGGGTTAAGAGCACTTGAGTTTCTTCCCCGGAAGCCAACAGTTTTCCGTCCTTTTTGCGTAATATTTGGAAGCGAAAGGTAAGGGCGGCCTTGGTCGGTTTGAGAATCGAAGTGCGTATGAGAATTTCTTCCTCCATGCGGGCAGGTTCTTTAAAAAAACATTTTAAGTCCACGACCGGCGCGATATAACCCATTTGGCTGAAGTCCTGAGGCAGGAGGTGAAATTTTTTTAGAAGGGCCATACGCCCTACTTCAAACCAGGCGATGTAATGGCCGTGCCAAACCATCCCCCACGAATCCACCTCGTTAAAGCGGACTTTAATTTCGGTCTCGTCATATTTCATGTTTCAGCTCTCAGCCCTCAGCTTTTAGCTATCAACAATCAGCTTTCAGCAAAAAACAACATATTTTTTTCAAAATCCGCCCGGGGATTCCCGTGATACTCTTTTGCTGA
>JAOUFX010000978.1 GCA_029857975.1 Deltaproteobacteria bacterium
AAAAGGCGGAGTCCGGAGATTATCGGGAACTATTATCCCGGACTCAAGAGTTGGGTTTGTTTATGCCCACCGTTACGTATTGTGCAGATTTTTCGGATTTATATCCCTTCTGAAAAATTTCGAGTACGATCCCCTCTACTATTTCTTCCCCGGGGGCGGCCCGTCGCGTGGCCTTACACTCCCCCTCACCCCCTCCCGCCCGGGCCAAGACACAGTTTCCTTGGGGAAAGGGCTTCGCCGTGAGCTCCATTCGGCCTGAGCTCATAGCCGAAGGCAGCCGAACGGGAAGGGTGAGGGGGTTTTTGAACTATACTTGCGGTAGATCTTTCAGCGCCTCTTTAATTTTCTCTTCCGGGTATTCGAAGTCCTCCAATTTCTTGGATAGGAATGAATCATAGGCGGCAAGGTCAAAGTGGCCGTGGCCGCTGAAATTGAAGACGATCACTTTTTCTTCTTTCTTCTCCCGACACTTTATGGCTTCATCGATGGCCGCCTTGATGGCGTGGGCCGTTTCCGGAGCCGGGATGGTCCCTTCCGTGCGGGCAAAGAGCATGGCTGCTTCGAAGACGGGGTTCTGATGGTAAGCCACGGCTTCGACGAAACCTTCATCATAAAGCAGGCAAAGAAGCGGGGCATCTCCGTGGTAACGCAGTCCACCGGCGTGTATTCCGGCTGGGACAAAATTATGCCCCAGGGTGTACATTTTCACGATCGGGGCGATCTGCGCCGTATCTCCATAGTCATAGCGATAAAGACCCTTGGTCAAAGTCGGGCAAGCCGTGGGTTCTACGGCGATGAAACGGATTTTTTTCCCTTCCTTTTTTTCGGGGAAGAAGGGAAAACTGAAGCCGGAAAAATTGCTGCCTCCTCCCACACATCCAATCAAAATATCCGGATCGGCGCCGATCTTTTTCAGCTGGGCCTTGGTCTCCAGGCCCACGATCGTCTGATGGAGGATCACATGGTTAAGCACGCTGCCCAGGGAATACCGGCTATCTTCCCGCTTCACGGCATCCTCTACGGCTTCGCTGATAGCGATGCCCAGACTTCCGGGGGAGCTGGGGTCCTTAGCCAGGATTTTCTTGCCGGACTCGGTTTTATCGCTGGGACTGGGAGTCACTGCGGCTCCCCAGGTTTCCATGAGCATGCGGCGGTAGGGTTTCTGCTGGTAGCTGACTTTGACCATGTACACCCGGCATTCCATCGCGAAAAGGTTGCACCCAAAAGCCAAGGCGCTTCCCCACTGGCCCGCACCCGTTTCGGTGGTCAGGCGCTTGACACCCTCTTTTTTATTGTAGTAAGCCTGGGCCACGGCAGTATTCGGCTTATGGCTTCCGGCCGGGCTTACGCTCTCGTTCTTATAATAGATGCGCGCCGGAGTTTTTAACGCTTCTTCCAGCCTTTTCGCCCGGCAAAGGGGCGTTGGCCTCCAGAGTTTGTAAATGGAAAGGACCTCTTCGGGGATGTCAATCCAGCGCTGCTGGCTGACCTCCTGTTCGATCAAACCCATAGGAAAGATCGGAGCCAAATCCTGAGGTCCCAACGGTTGCTTCGTTCCCGGGTGCAGGGGAGGGGGCAGGGGTTTGGGTAGGTCGGGCTGAATGTTGTACCATTGTCGGGGCATTTCTGCTTCACTTAAATAGATTTTTCTTTCTTCCATTTTTCCTCCTTTTTTTATTTATTTGGACGCCGGTGAACGCAGATTTTCAGGATATAAAATTTAAAGAAATTTTAATCGGCTTTTTCTGCGTAAATCTGCGTCCAAAATACATCCGTATTTATTCCAGCTTTTTCCACTGGCCGTTGGCGATCTGGACGATGACCATCGAATCCGTTCCCAATCCATTATGATCTTCAGGGGTAATATTGTAGATACCGCTGATGCCCACGTAGCCTTTGGTCTTCTCGATCGCCTCCCGCAGCTTTTCTTTGTTGGTCCCGGCTTTTTTCATGGCGTTGGCCACGATATAAATTGCATCCCAGGCATATCCTGAATGAGTGTTGATGGGGAACTGGCGGTCGTAATGAT
>JAOUFX010000979.1 GCA_029857975.1 Deltaproteobacteria bacterium
CAGTAATTCCACGCCCATATCTGAACTTTCTTCGCTGGCAGTCCCTTGAGTGTCAACTGTGAGTATGTAAATCTTCACTTTATCGGATAGGTTGTTTATTTTCTCTTTCACTTCCAAAGGAATTTTCCCGTCTGTGGCAATGGTTCCGTTCAGATCGAGGACCAGATTTTCAATCTCGATGTTTCCCCAACCGGGGATATCTATTTCTATCAACTCTTGACCCTCCTTAATTCATGTATGCAACGTATTGTCAGAATCATTTGATAAATACGAAATCCGAATGTCGAAATCCTGATTCGCAAGGGGTAAGGTGCCATTCTTTGTATTGCGGTGTTGCAGTGCTGCGGTTTTGAAGTTAACGGCAACACGGCAAAACAGCATAACGGCAGCACAATAATAAACCACTTACGACTTACGCCTCACGCTCTAACGGAATTTTAGATTTCGCCCGCCTGCCGGTAGGCAGGTGCTTCTGGTTTTCATTATATCTCCAGTACACTTCCCACGCATCCATAAAAAAACCGGGCTCCGAATTCCTGGTGAAGTCTAAAGGCAGCTCTCATTCCTGTGCAATGGGAAACGCCGATCTTTTCAATCTCCATTTTCTTGAGCGATCGGATCGATTCCTCCAATTGTTCAGGGGTTAAAAAATCTAAGTGAGTTCCACCCAGAATGGCATGAAACTTCCTTTTTCCCATTTTATTGATGAAGTGGTGAATGATATTGATCATCCCTGAGTGGGCACACCCGAGAATTAGGATGAACCCCTTCTTGCTCTCAAGAAGGAGGGATTGGTCATCTAAAAAGATATCTTGAGTTGTTTTTCCATTAATCTCGCTGAAAAGTCTAGGGTCAGATTTCTCAAAGGGGGTTTTTCTCGGCACCTCTCCGGTTAAAAACATTCCTTTCTCCACTTCCAAGAAAGCATCATTAAAAAGAAAATTGGCCCCCAAGGACTCTAAGTACACTTTCTTATATGGAATTCCTACAAATCGTTTTGTTCCTTTCCTATTTTCTTTAAGCACTGCAATTCTATCTAAAAAGACATGAGGGTGGGCGTGAACATCCACCTTTCCCCTTAATTTGAGCACTTCAGGCAGCCCTCCGGTGTGATCATAATGACCATGGCTGAGGAAAATCTTTTTTATGCTCTTCAAATCCTTACTCAGAGTAAGGCTGTTTGGCACAATAGAATGGCCACTCCCCGTATCGAAAAGATAATTTCCTTTATCCGTCTCAATAAAAGCAGAAAAGCCATGTTCGCCTGAACCCATTAATCGGCCCACCAGATTCTCACATAATATCGTTATCCGAATTTTCATCAGCAGTCCTCCTCAATCCATGATACATCGAATCGGATCTCCAATTTTTACCTCCCCGCCCTCAATCACCTTACAAAACACACCTTCCTTTGGTAAAATGGAATATCCCTGATAGTTGTAAGTGTGAGCTTGGGATGGATCTTTACCAATCTGGATCATCATGAGTTTCGCCTCGCCAATCTGTAAAGTTGACCCTATCGGGAGGGACACTAAGTTGACTCCCTCGGTGGTGATGTTTTCAGCGAAGGATCCAGACCCAGCTGAGAGGCCTGTCTCCTGGCAAAGTTTTTGGATGCTCTCAACCGCCAAAAGGCTTACCTCTTTCTCAGTCCCAGCATGAGAATCGCCTACCAGCCCATGACCCTTTTTGAGAAGACCTCTCCCCACATTTATCTTTGGATCAGCCCTCCCTTGACTCGTACACACACCGACAACCTTTCCAGACTTTTTCATTGCGTCTTATGTTCCTTCGCTGATGGCTTTTTCAAGACACTCTTCGATACAAGTACCACAATCGACGCAGGTTTCCCCGTCTACAACGGCTTTCTCATTCTCCACTTTGATGGCCTCTATCGGACAACCCTCTTCACATGTACCGCATCCTGTGCATTTTTCTAAATCAATGATGACTGCCATGTTCTGCCTCCTTTTGAACTTTTATTTTTTTATACTCACCAATAATCCCGTTGGCACAATAAATTCCA
>JAOUFX010000094.1 GCA_029857975.1 Deltaproteobacteria bacterium
AGAAATACAAAAGCAGTTCATTGCGGGTCGGGAAACCCCGCTTATGATCAAAGTGGGGACCGCGACCTATCCCGACGAGGCCCTTTCTAAAAAAGACCTTTTCCGGAAAGCGAAAGAAAGATTGATGTTCTCGTAAAAAGTCAAAATTGGGATGGCAAAGGAAAAAGCTCCAGATGCCAGGCGCGCAAAATCTGAGGAGCGAAGCGTACTTGCCGGTACGCTGCAACGACGAAGGTGAAGCGCAACGCCGCAGATGGACTTTTTACGAAGCCATCAAAGATTAGGGGGAGAAAAATGAGTCCAGCCAAAATCCTTATCGTAGATGACGAACTCGATTTGACGGAGACCATTCGATTTTCCCTCGAATTGGAGGGGTGTAACGTATTGGTTGCCTCCAATGGCGAAGAGGGCTTGAATTTAGCTCGCCAAGAGAAACCCGACCTCATCCTTCTGGATCTCATGTTGCCCAAATTGGATGGATACAAAGTATGTCGTCTTTTAAAATTCGATGAACGATACAAGCATATTCCCATCCTGATGCTAACCGCTAAAACCCAGGAGAAGGATAAAATTTTGGGAAAGGAAACCGGAGCGAATGAGTACATTACCAAACCCTTTGACATGGACGAATTAATGGCCAAGATAAAGTCTTATTTGAGCAAACAAGAGTAATCCATGCCCAACTTCAGGTACAGAGTAAGGGATAGAATGGGTAAGCCTATTGCGGGGACAATCGACGCCCCCACCCTGCAAATTGCCGGGGAACGGCTTTATCAGTTGGGATATTTGCCCGTCAATATTGAAGAAGGGAGAAGTACAGATTCTTTCGATATTGCGAAAATCTGGCTGCGATTCCAAAAGGTGAAATTAGAGGAGCTTATCTTCTTCAGCCAGCAACTCTCCACGTTATATAAAGCCGGATTACCTTTGCTTACGGGGCTGGGAAGTTTAGCGGAGCAGACAGAAAATAAAAAGTTTAAACCTATATTGGAGGCAGTTCGGCGTCAGATTGAAGGAGGAAGTACACTTTTTGAGGCCATGTCTATGTATCCAGATGTTTTTCCTCAGGTTTATACCAATATGGTTCGAGCGGGGGAAACTTCGGGAAGGCTGGGGGAATCCCTCGACCGTTTTATTAGCCTTGCCGAGCGCGAAATAAAGACGCGGCAGAGGGTGAAAGAGGCCACCCGTTATCCTAAAATCGTCATTTTTTCCGTGCTCATTGCTTTTGCCATCTTACTCACCTTTGTCATTCCGAGGTTTGCTGAAATCTTTGCCCAATTCAAGACTCCCCTACCCCTTCCTACCCGGGTGATGATCCAAATCAATACAATCTTTCATGCTTATTGGTATCTTGTTTTATCGGCTCTTTTTGGGATCCCCCTGTTGATCAGAAACTATTTACGCACGGAAAAAGGGAGGTATTCCTGGGACCGATTCAAAATCCGCATCCCTGTTTTCGGCCCTCTCTTGTTAAAGATCGCTCTCTCCCGGTTTTCCTATACCTTCGCCATGCTAAACCGCAGCGGGATTCCAATCCTGCAAACCTTGGAGATTACTGCTTCCACGATCAACAATGTGCATCTTGCGCAATCCATCACCGAAATCATGCGCAAGGTAAGAGAGGGAAGAAATTTGTCCGATGCCCTCAAAGAGAGCGAAAAGTTTACCCCCCTCGTTATTCAAATGGTTGCGGTGGGGGAATCTTCCGGGACCTTAGATGAGATGTTAATGAGGATAACCGAGTATTACGACATCGAAGCGGATAATGCCATCAAGAAGTTGTCCACCTATATCGAACCCTCTTTAATTCTATTTTTGGGGGTTGTGGTCCTATTGCTGGCGCTGGCTGTTTTTCTTCCCTGGTGGAATATGGCCGCTCTATTCCGGTAACGATAGGGATAAGGATGATACTAAAGGAATATAGAGTTGATGAGCAAAAAGGGCTCAAGGGGCAATCCAATTGCGGAATGCCGAATGCGGAATGCGGAATTAATCAAGCAAAACTCCGAACTCCGAACTATGAACTCCGAACTTCCGCGATTCATAGTCCGCAATCGATGGGGATGACCCTCATAGAAATTATCATGGTCATGGTTATCATCGGGATTTTGTCGGTCTTTTTGATTCCTAAATTCAACCTGGACTATTCTTCGGAAGCCGCGCTGAATGGAGCCGCTTACCTGATAGCCTCAGACATTCGTTACGCCCAGGAGTTTGCTATGGCCAATCGAGTTTCTAAAACGGTCACCTTCTCTACTAACCCACCTGGCCCGACCGTATACACATTCACCCCTACCAATAGTTTTGATCCTTCAGGTCAACTCCCATCGGGAGTAACGATTATTAGTAATTTCACGATCACCTTTAATTCTCTGGGGGAGCCGACGACGGGCGGAGATGGGTCGGTCACAATTCTCGGGGGGGGACTCACGAAGACGGTCAGCGTTGTGAATTATACAGGGAAGGTGAATATATTGTGATAGTTCGGAGTATTGAGTTCGGAGCAATTAAAATGAATCACAAGGGCTTCACCCTCATCGAAATTATCATTCTCATTGTCCTGGCCGGCATTCTTCTGCCAGCCATCATTGTTCCTTTTGCCACCGGCGTCAAAGGGAGTGGGAAACCTGAAATGGTTAATAAAGCCATGTTTCTCACCCAACAGAAGATGGAAGAATTCATGAAATTCAATTATTGCAATACGGCCCTGAACCCGGTTGCGCTCACTCCTTATAGCAATACGGATTTTCCCAATTACCAATGGCAATGGTCCATTACTTATGTAGATAACAGTTTCGCTTCTTCAGGCACGGATGTGGATTATAAGATGATTCTGGTTCGGGTGCAAGACCCGGAAAATAGCACCTATGAGCTTACCTCAGTGGTGACAAATTTCCCTTAAGGGAAAGGGATCAAGAAGTGGCCCGATTGCGGATTGTGAATGGTCGATTATGGAATCGTAGCTCCGAAGTCCGAACTCCGAACTCCGAACTTCAAAGGGGTTTTACCCTAATAGAAATCATCATCGTGATTGTTATTTTATCCATCGTCTCTGTTGTTACGATCAATTTTCTGGCCAATAGCCTAAAGACTTATTCTATGATGGTGAATCAGAAAGTCCTTTTCGATGAGGGGAAACTGGCGCTGGAGAGAATGTGCCGCGAGATCCGCGATGCGAAAAGTATCACCTTGCCGGCTTCTGGGAGTTCTGGTAATACGGTCACCTTTACAAGAACCCATGACACCGGTCCTGGTCAGGATACTGCGGATGAAATCATTACCTTTCGGCTGAACGGAAATATTTTAGAAAAAGTAAAAGTAAACGTAGGTTATGCAATAGCTGGGAATGTATCCTCGTTCACGGTCACACGGGCAACAACAGATGATGAGATTACCATGGTGCTCATTCTCTCTTTGGGGACGGGTGAGAATATGACTCAACAGACAAAGGTTTATCCCAAAAACCTTCCCAAGAGTGCGACCTATAAAAACTTTTTCCAAAACTGGATGGATGAGGTAAGTAGTTGAAAAAAAATATACTTTTTAATTCAAAAGGAATATCGGTTCTTTTCTTAATCATTGCCATGTTGCTGATCGTCACAATCGGGTATGTCTTCTCTTACTTGATCCCTTCCAAACAAAAATCCGTGATCTTTCCTATACAGTCCACCCAGGCCTTCTTCATTGCCCAATCCGGTGTCGAGTTCGCTGTCCGGTACGCTCAGTACAATAACTGGACAACCACGACTTTGCTTAATAATAATATGAATGGCGTTACAAGAAATCTTGGCAATGGAAGATTTATGCTTACTTATAATTATGCAACTTATGGAGATACCCTCATCTCTGTTGGAGAAGTTCCTGCAAACACTCCAAGAAGGAGCATTCGTATTTCTAATTTTACCAGCTTCTTGCAAACCCAGAGTTTGATAATAGATCCATGTTCTCCAGCCCCTTATTATGTCAATCCAAGAACCGACGCAAGATTTTATATTAAAAACGTTGGGAGTTCAAATGTAACCCTTACTGCTTTCTCAGCTTCTTGGGACGAGCCACCCAACAGACAACTAACCCGTATCACAATGACCTTGGGTGCGACTGCCAATACGGTATTCACGGGAACGTACGACAGTGGTTTTCGCAATTTCACCCCTGCTGGAAACAGCCAAACCATAGGTCCTAACCAAGTTATTAGGGTTGATGTTGTATGGAACCGAAATATTAGTCCCTCTAATTCAATCAATTTTTATTTCTATAATACAAGCGGAAATATGTACACTTTTACATTTTTAATTTAGATCCGGAGGGTGATGTTTTACCGCCTTGTTAAATATGGGTTAGCATGAAGCGTTGGCATTTATTGCCAACGAAGACGATACCAATCAAGGGCATCGCTCCCGGCAAAAAAGGACAGATGTGATATGCCAGAAACGATTGGCTTGGATATTGGTTCTCATGCCATTAAATTGATCGGCTTGAAAATGACGGCCCAGGGGCCCTTGCTCACCCAGGCCAGAGTTAAGGAGATCCCTTATGGAGAACAGAAAGAAGATGTAAACTTTATTGCTGAAACCCTTAAAGCCCTTTTACGGGAGGCGAATCTAAAACCCGGGAAGGTGAGTCTGATCGCTTCTGGTTCTGGAGTGAACATCCGGTTCATCTCCCTCCCTTCCATGCCCAAAGCAGAATTGCCGGAAGCCATCCGGTGGGAGATTAAAAGCCAGTTGCCTTTCCCCATTGAATCAGCCCAAATTGATTTCCATACCCTTGGCGAATTTGAGGAAGAAGGTGTCAAAAAAATACACCTCATCGTAGTGGCCTGCCCGCGGCAGCTCATTGAGCGAACCCTCTCCATCGCGCAAGGAGCAGGGCTCCAACCAGCTCATCTTGATGTGGCCCCTTTTGCTCTTTGGAACGCGATGCACACTTGGTATCCATTTTTCCAAGAGGAAGTGATTGCCTTAGTGGAACTTGGATCAGAAAAAACCGGCATCTATCTTTTCCAGAATAAAATCCTGCAATTCAGCCGGGAAGTTACCCCGGCCGGAGCAGATATTACCCATGCCATTATGGAAGGAATCGGCTCGGGAGAAGAGCCCCCCCTCCTGTATGAGCGTGCGGAGAAAATTAAAAGGGAGATCGGAATTTCTGCGGAGACTTCTCCGGAAAGAGTAGAGGGAGAATCGATCCCGGTAGCGAAGATATCCTTTTTCATCCGGCCGGTTTTAGAGAAACTGGCCGCCGAGATCAATCGCTCCCTGGATTACTATAGGAACCAATTTCACGTGGAGCGTATTGACAGGCTTTTATTAACTGGGGGAGGGGCAAATTTAAAGAATGTGGCCTCCTATTTAGCGGATGAACTACGATTACCTGTTGAATGTTTTAACCCGGTCAAGGAGGTTCTTTTTGATTCTCGGATGGTAGAGACTCAAGTCCTGGAAGAAATAGGCCTGAGGTTCACGGCCGCCATGGGGGTGGCCCTCCCGGCACCCAAACGGATCGAACTCCTTCCGGCTAAAGAACCCTACTGGTCCAGAGCTCGCCTGGAGAAATCGATCCCTACCCTTTCCTTGGTCGTCACTTTCCTGATTTTTTTGGGAATTTTCTGGAATCTGAGCGGGCAGGCAGCCGCCTTGAAGAGGGAACGCGATGAAAAAATAGCCAAGGTGAAACCCCTGGAAGCGCTGCAGGGGAAATTGGCCCTGTTAAAGGATCAAGAGAACCGGAAGAAACTGGACCTCTCTTTTTATACGTCTTCCCTGGGGTCCTCCGTCCCCTCCCGGGAAATATTGAAAGCACTCCGTACCATCGTACCCGGAAATGTCACGGTAACCCTTCTGGCGGTTCCAGAAAAAGCCAAACCCCCGAAAGGGGAACCAAAAGAATCTCCAGCCCGGGAAGAAAGGGAACTGCAGATCGCTGGCCTGGCTTTTGGAAACGACTTGCAGTGCCTCACTGCCCTGGCCCAGCTTATCGAGCGCTTGGAGGATTGGCCTCTTTTCCATAATGCGAAACTGATCAAGGCGGAAGAAAATAAATCGTACAATCGGCCGGGGATTGAGTTCGAGATCTTCTGCGACATTGATCTGGACCGTCTCCTAAAAGAAGGGAAGGTCGTAACCCATGGCGTTAAAAAGTAGAGAAAAGATTCTGATCATTTTTGTGCTCATCGCCGTATCTATTTGGGCCTTTGATCGCTTCTTTTATGTTCCACAGAAGAAAAAAATCCTGAGTCTCAAGGAAGAAATTAAGGCTGTGGACCTCAAATTGAACGAGTACCTCATGTTTGCCAAAGGGGTGGAGACCGTAGAAACGGAAGTTGCCCGGTTGGAGAAAGAATTAGAAAAATTTCCGAAGCGGACCCTGAGGGGCGAGGAATTCAGGGCTTTTTTGAGGCACCTGGCCAGGAGTAGCAGTCGCCTCCAGATGAAAATGATATCCCTAACCCCCCAGGAAGAAAAAAGCTCGCTTTCGGAAGAGAAAAAGGGAACCGCCTCCCCTCCATACAAGAAAGTCATGATCCGGATGGTTCTCCATTCCACCTATGCCGCCCTGGAAACCTACTTGCAGGGGATTGAAGAACTCCCGCTGCTGGTAACCGTGGATCATCTGCAGATAGAGAAAGAAGAAGAGATTTTGCCGTTCATAAAAGTAACCTTGGGATTAAAAGTAGTTATTCTTTCAGGATAAGACATCTGCCCATCGGCGGTAGGCTGGCGATGGAGGTTGGCAAAGGAATAAAGGATGAAGCAATTTTATAGAATCAAACCTGCTCTGATTTTTATCATTCTGCTCACTTTTATGGGGTTGATCTTCGCGGTCCAGACATCCGCTCAGACCCCCCAAAAGGATCAGCTCCTCAGGAAGCAAGAGGATTCCACTCGGAAAAAAAAGATAGGAAACGGCTCAGGAAGGAATCCCTTTTCTCTCCCCGCCGGCATTCATCTTCGTTCTAAGAGTAAAGCGGTACCGATGGCCTCGAAAGTCCTGGAAACGGCCCCCAAAAGGGAAACGAAAGTTCTTGATGTTCCTCCTCCCCCTCCTCCCGCCCCCTTAAAAATTAGAGCCATTTTGATCACCAGCCAAAGCCGATTGGCTTTGATCGATCGACATATTGTGAGCGTAGGCGATTCCATTCAGGAGGAGAAGATTTTGGAGATTGCCAAAGACGGTGTAGTTTTGGGTAAAGGAGATAAAAAAAGAACGCTTCTTTTACACCAGAGCCCGGTTCATTTAACAGTAGAGGAGAAGTGAAAAGGAGAAAAGGAATGAAGATAAAAATCTTCTTGATATCTTTTCTTATGATCTTGTTGGCTGTGGGGTGCGCCGCTCCTCCCAAGAAAGAGCCGGCTAAATTGCCATCTCCAGCGGCTGCGCCTTCCCCTCCACCTCCGAGAGAGAAATTAAAAGAATTGGTGGTTCCCCAAAGGGAAGAAGCGAAAAAAATTCCAGAAAAACGATACTCCCTTTCTGCCCGAGACGCAAATATTCAGGAGGTTCTTCTCGCTTTCTCCAAGGAGAGCGAACTGAATATCGTCATCGATCCGGAATTGAGCGGAAAGGTGACCGTCGACCTGAAACGGGTTACTTTGAAGGAAGCCTTGGAAGCGATTCTCTCCCCAATAGGTTGGACCTATAGCCTCGATGACAAATTTATAAAAATATCCAGACTCCAAATGGAAGCCCGCCTTTTCACGTTAAATTATATCGCCACGAAACGAAGCGGAAAACGGGAGATATTTGCCAGCACCGGGGGAGGGTTACAGACCGGCGGTGTTTCGGGACAACCGGCAGCTCCCAGTCCCACTGGAGCCAGGAGTGGATACAGCGACCTGGTCAGCGTGGATGAAATGGATCTATGGAAGGAGATTCAGAAGGGATTAGAGACCATCATCTTTGGCTCTGTGGAAGAGAAAGAAGCCGCGGCAGACACCGGGAAGACAAGCTGGACAAGAGTGGATGGGCAGGGGAAAAAGTTAATTGTCAATAAATCGAGCGGAGTCATCTGGGTGACCGACTATCCGGCCAATCTGAATAAAGTCGCTTCCTTCCTCGAGACCATTGAGGGAAGTTCCCAAAGACAGGTAACCATTCAGGCCAAAATTATGGAAGTGATTCTCTCCGATGAATACAGGGCAGGCATTAACTGGAAGGTGATCCAAGGCCTTCCCCGTTCCTTGAATTTAGCCTGGGGTCTTACCAGTAATGCGGGAACCACTGGTTTTCCAGGGGGCGCAAGCGGCTATATCTCTGAAACCGGGGCGGGGGCCATTGCCACCCCCGGTACTTTTCGGATCAATCCTTTTGGAGGCGTTTTTGCCC
>JAOUFX010000095.1 GCA_029857975.1 Deltaproteobacteria bacterium
TTTTTGTTCTTTTTTGTCGGCCTCCTGATCTCCGGGGTGATCGCTTTTCTTGCCAAGCTCGGCCTTCGCTCTCGCCTTCGCCAACAAAGGAAAGCGATTGCTGACCTGGAACGGAAACGAATCTCTGCTAAGTGGACATCCGGTTAAACCATTCACCGGGTGAGTGTCGGGGGCGGTAAGAATCATGGGGGGCAAGGCGTAAAGCGCAAAGGGAAAAGATCTCCTTTGCGCCCCTACTCCTTGTGTTTTTTTACCCTGAAAAATTATTTTTCAATCTTGGCGTATTGAACGGGAAACCCCGCTGCTTCCAGGGCTTTTTTTATTGGCTCAAAGTAGAAGGTCTTGAGCTTAAAAACCACCAGCCTTTTGTCCGGTTCATTGCTGGCATCCGTAACCACGCTGATGATGTTTACATTATGCTCCTTGATAATCCGGGTGATATCGGCTAAGGCTCCCGGTTTATCCTCCGCAAGGACTTCAATCCGGCTTCCTTTCTCCTTCATTCCCATGACTTCGATCAGGATTTCCATCACGTCGTTTTCGGTAAGGATGCCAACCAGGTTGCCATCTTCAACCACGGGCAGGCAGCCGATTTTATTGTCGTGGAGAAGGGTGGTTGCTTCCTCAACAGAGATATCCGGTCCAATGGTGATTACGTTGCGGGTCATGATCTCCTCTACCGTGAGTTTGTCCAGTAGGTAGTGAAGTTCGCGAATCTCCAAAGAAGTAGCCGGTGATGCTTCGGCCTTGCGGATATCCATGTTGGTGACCAACCCGACCAATTTTTTCCCGTCCACCACGGGTAAATGGCGAATGTTTTTCTCCTGGAGGATTTTCTTCGCTATGGTCATTCGTTCGTTTTTGGCGATGGTGACAAGGTCTTTTTGCATCTTTTTCCTAACCAGCATATCAATACCTCCTTATAGGAAATTTAAAGAAATTTCCGGAAATCCATGTTCAGTTTATTGGATCTAATGGATAGGAGTCAAGTTATATTTCCCTACGGGTTGAATTTTTACCCTGCCTGGTGTAAATTGAGTGAAAGTTTTTAACTGGGAACCGCAAAAATGAATAACCTTACTCCCATGATCAAGCAATACTTAGAGGTAAAAGAAAAATATCCAGATGCCATTCTTTTTTACCGCATGGGTGATTTTTATGAAATGTTTTTTAAAGATGCTTTGATAGCATCTAAAATATTAGATATTACTTTAACTTCACGCGACAAGAACAAAGAGGGTTCCATCCCCTTGTGCGGGATTCCTTACCATGCGGCCTCCAGTTACATCCAGAAATTAATAGACCAGGGTTACAAAATCGCCATTTGCGAACAGATGGAGGAGGCTTCTAAAGCCAAAGGAATTGTTCGGCGCGAAGTCATTCGGGTCATTACGCCGGGAATGGTCCTGGAGGAGGATTATCTCCAGCCCAAGGCCAATAATTTTCTGATGGCCATATCTTTGGGGGATGAACGCTTTGGATTGGCCATCCTGGATGCCTCCACCGGAGACTTTTTAGCCACCGAAGTGAATACAGCTCAATCCTTGCTGGATGAGGTAATGAGGACAGATCCGAAAGAGGTCATTTTCCCCGCAACCGCTAAAGAGCAGGCTCCGGCCAGGCACCTTATGAAAGCCTTTCCCCATGCGCTTTACAGCCCTTTACCCCCGGAAGTATTTGATGGAGAAAGGTCCCGCGAGCGCCTAAAAACTTTCGGCCTGCTGCTCCCTGAAGGAAAAAACCAGGCCCTGCAAGCAGTCGGGGCAATTCTTTTTTACGTGGAAGAGACGCAGAAAATTCAACCCGGGCACCTCTCCCGGCTCCAGTTTTATCAAGTTCATGATTATATGGTTTTGGATGAAACCACCCGCAAAAACCTTGAGCTTCTGGAAAACATGGCTACCCGAAGCAGGAAAGGGTCATTATGGGAAGTTCTGGATGAAACCATGACCTCCATGGGGGGCCGGATGCTCAAACGCTGGATAGGCTCCCCGCTGATGGATTTGGACAAGATCAATGAGCGCCTGGACAAAGTTTCCGAGTTAAAAGAAAAAGACCTTTCCCGGCAAAGGTTACGGGAAACCATGCACCAGGTCAAAGATATAGAAAGATTATCAGGCCGGATCTCATTGGGCATAGCCAATGCCAGAGATTTGGTAGCGTTGAGATCTTCCTTGAATCTTCTGCCCGGGATCAAAAAAATTATCTTGCCACTGGAGCATGCAAGCTTCAAGCGACACTTGCAAGAATTGGATGAACTTCCGGAAATCAAAAATCTTTTAGAAAGGGCGATTGAGGACACCCCACCAATTACTTTAAAAGAAGGGGGTTTAATCAAGAAAGGCTTTGATCCGGCCCTGGATCGGCTCCGGGAAATCAGTCGGGAGGGAAAAAGGTGGATTGCTGATTTAGAGACCAAAGAGCGCATGCGTACCGGCATTTCTTCCCTGAAAGTACGCTATAACAAAGTCTTTGGGTATTACATCGAGGTGACCAAGCCCAACCTTCCCGCGGTTCCTTCCCATTACATGAGAAAGCAGACTCTGTCCAATGCCGAGCGCTTTATCACTCAAGAATTGCAGGAATATGAAACCCAGGTACTTAATGCCGAAGAAGAGAAAGAGAATTTAGAATATCAGATTTTCCTTCAGGTCCTG
Organism: Deltaproteobacteria bacterium; assembly: GCA_029857975.1. The sequence continues at coordinate 2,658 of JAOUFX010000095.1, forward strand.
GGAAAAGTCTCGGTCGAAGTCCCAAAAATTCAGGGGATCGCCCGAGCTCTGGGGGAGATCGATGTACTCTCCGCCCTGGCCGAGGTGGCGGAGCATTACGGGTATAATCGTCCCCAATTCAATGAGGAAGACAGTCTGACGATTTTAGAAGGGCGGCACCCCGTATTGGAGCGGATGAGCTTGGAAGAGCGTTTCGTCCCCAATGACCTCGCCCTAAATTCCGAGGAGCGGCAAATTTTGATCATTACCGGCCCGAATATGGCCGGGAAATCGACCATTATGCGGCAAGCAGCCTTGATCAGCATCATGGCCCAGATAGGAAGCTTCGTCCCGGCCAAAGAGGCCAGTTTATGCCTGGTCGACCGCATCTTCACCCGGGTGGGAGCCACGGATGATTTAGTCCGCGGCAGGAGCACCTTCATGGTGGAGATGGAAGAGGTGGCGCATATATTAAAAAATATCACTCCGCGCAGTCTGATTCTGCTGGATGAAATCGGGCGGGGGACAAGTACCTTTGACGGTCTTTCCATCGCCTGGGCGGTAACGGAATATCTGCATGAAGAAAGTCCGTGGAGGGCCAAGACCCTTTTTGCCACCCATTACCATGAGTTGACCGAGCTGGCTCTGACCCGGCCGCGAATAAAAAATTTTCATGTGGCGGTAAAAGAATGGAATGATCGGATAATTTTTTTGAGGAAGTTAGTAGAAGGAGGAACGAGCCGGAGCTACGGCATTCAGGTTGCCCGGCTGGCAGGCCTTCCCCCGGAAGTCATTGATCGGGCCAAAGAAGTTTTGCATAACCTGGAACAAGGGGAGTTTACCGAAGGCGGAATTCCCAAACTGGCCATTTCCCGGAAGAAAAAACCAACCTGGGAGTCGCATCAACGGACCCTTTTTCAGCCTGCTCCCGACCCGCTGCGCGAAACCCTTAAAAAAATTGACCCCAACCAGCTCACCCCGCTGGAAGCATTGAACCTTTTGAGTGAAATGAAAAATCGTTTAACCGAATAGCCCCAAGCCCTTAGCAAGTCGAATTTTTCATTCTTCCACTATCTCTTGTAAGGGGACAGTCCTGCAATAGAGAAATGAGCCACCATTTCGGGAAAGCGGGATTCAACGTGATCTTAATAGAACGAAGTTTTCCCAGGTGTAGAGCAACCGGATTAAATAGGTTTAATGATTTTCCTGGATGCCTGCCTGTGCGGGCATGAAGAATTATAAACCAGTCTCTTTCTAAGAATTTTATTAAACATATTTTAATTTTATCTATGTTTATCCGTGGTTATCTGTTTCCTAAATAGTCTTTTTTTAAGATCTTTATATCTCTGTATCTATCTCTGTGCCTTCTGTGGCGGATGTTTTTTGGTTGCGGCTATGCCACGTTGGGTTATCTGCGGTTAAGTTTTTAACAATACGGGGGGACCGAAAAGGAGGAATAATCATGGAAAAAGTGATTATTACTGCCGCTCTTACCGGGGCGGCGACGCGCAAAGAGCAGAACCCGGCGGTTCCTTATACCCCTCAGGAATTTGCCGAGGAGTCCTTTAAGTGCTGGAAAGCCGGGGCGTCCATCGTTCATATTCACGTCCGGGACTCCCAGACAGGCTTTCCCACCGCAGAAATCCCCAAAATACAGGAGACCATCAATGCCATAAGGGACAAATGCCCTGAGCTCCTCATTAACATGAGCTCGGCCATCGGGCCGGGGGTCACGGCTGAGCAGCGCATTGCACCCATTGTAGAGATGAAACCCGAGTTGGCTTCCCTGAACACCAATTCCATGAACTTTGGGTTAGTCGACCATAAAACGGGTAAGGTGTTTCTGGAGGTCATCTTTGAAAATACTTTCAAGATGCTGGTAGATTTTGCCAAGGCCATGCGGGAGAACGGCGTCAAACCCGAGTGTGAAGTCTATGACTTCGGAGGGATTTATAACGTTCTCCTCGTGCGGAAACAGGGAATATTTGAAGAACCCATGCACTTCCAACTCGTCTTCGGAGTGGCCGGGGGGGTTCCTTTCACGCCGATGAACATGGTGCACATGCAGAGCCTCCTGCCGGAAGAGGCGACCTGGTCGGTATGCGGGGTGGGCCCCAACCAGTTTCCGGCGGGGATCATGGCTTCAATCATGGGGGGTCATATCCGCGTTGGTTTAGAAGACAATATCCGTGTCCTTCGAGGGAAGTTGGCCGAAGGAAGCTGGGAACAGGTGGGGGTGGCCAAACGGATCGTGGAGTTAGCCGAGAGAGAAGTCGCCACCCCGGCAGAGGCCAGGAAGATTTTGAGTTTAAAAGATAGGGGGTAAGAGAGGAGGCCTAAATGGCCGATCCTTTTTTGCCAAATCTTGCGGTTCAAATCGGTTGTTGCCGGGCTGGCATCTTTGTATTGCTTGCTTTGGGGCACGGTAATCTTTCGTTTGTTTGATAATTATAAGAGGACCACAATTATTCTTTTTAATTTTCCATCCGGTTACCTTTTTAGACTTTTGCTATCAAGGTGGCATGCGATTCGACTTTGGGATTGGGAATATTATAATCAGAACAGCCCTTCTTTTCATCCCAGATGAAGTCCTTGCATCCCAGTTCAAGGAACCTGTCATGAATCTTCCGATCGTAATGAACCCTAATGGATCTTACATGTCGATGGATATCCTTATTCCTTACTCGCTGCGTAGTGTTGCTGATATACTGTAGGTAGCATAGCTTCGGAACCCGTACCATTCGGGTTTTAAGAAAAGTCCTGACCATTATCTCATAGTCGTCGGCAACATGAAGTTCCTTATTATGCCCTCCTATGGATTCATAAAAAGACTTCCTCCAGGCGCGGATATGGTTTGGGGACGATATAATATGCCGAATCGTCTTAGCATTGATGTTACCGGCATTCCCTGACTTATACAGCTTGCCCTTATATTCAACGTCGGTATAGGAACCATATCCAAAGGCCCAGCCCTCCCTGTAGGTGAAATTTGTACCGTCCTCAAAGGTCTCAGCACAGTCCGTATAGAGGAACCCGGCCTCCGGGAATTGTTGAAAGCCCTTTACAACGTAATCTAAGGCATAATCGGTCAATTCATCATCATGGTCCAGTTCTACGAGTATTTGGCCCTTTCCGAGGGTACAGGCCCAGTTCTTTATCTTACCTATGATCCCTGAGTGCTCCCATGGCTTAAAGACCTGTATCCTATGATCTTTCTTGGCAAGGTTACATAAGTTTTTAAATGTTTCTCCATCATCATCTGAGTCATCCACTATTATCCATTCCCAATTGTTATAGGTCTGTTCCTTGAGGGATAGGAATGGCCGAAGGATTTTTTCCCCGGTTTTATAGGCGGGCGTAAAAACGGTAACGAGGGGATGGTCATCCGCTCTCTGGGCGTTAAAAATGTTTGTTAAATAGCAGTCGTAAGCATCTATCCCAACCTGAGTTAGATCTGGCAGGGTATCATAATGGAGCCATCTCTTTCGGACCTCGAAAGGAGCTTTTGATAAATTGGGGAAAAAGGATCGTTTTCCAAATGTTATCATGACATGCGGTTTATCCTGGACAAGAACTCGTTCGAGCTTGGCATCGGAAGAATAACATCGGCAGTCCAGCCGCTTCTCCTCATAGTCTTCCTTTGTGGGAGTAAACAGTTCGAGGTGATGGGCACCAAAGATACAAATCGTTGGCAACTTCTCGCCCTTTACCTTAAACAATTTATTTGCAATATTCAGAAATTTCGTAATTTTTTTCAAATTTGGGCCGTCCATGGAGGGATAATGGAAAAATCCCTTCGAGGAATTCCTGGCTTATTCTTCATCTTCATGATCCATCCGGCGCCCCTTTAGAATCCGGTTCTTTCCTTCTTCTTTCATGCCATTTTTAAACCCGCGCATGGCCCGGCCCAAGCTGCCCACCAACTCAGGAAGGCGCTTGGCATCGAAGATTAAAAAAGCTATTAAAAGGGGATCATGAGTTCTTGTGAACCAATGCCAAACATAAAAATTGCCTCCTTCTGCAAATCGATAAGGGGTGTTAAAAAAAGTGGAGAATTAAGAAGAAAAGAGGGAGTTGACCTTCTCAACAACGAAGAATGGAGATGAGTTTATTAAAAGAAAGATTTTGAAAAGAGAGGGGGAGAAACTGCCCAATACAGAAAAAACTGAAAGGAGAAAATGCGTAAGAAAAGCTCAGTGTAAATATTTTTGCTTTGTTTTCTTCGTGGGATAGTAGATCTTCCTGGTCAAAAATCTCAAAGGCTGGAATAGGAGAAAAGAAGTCAATTTCTGATAAATTGTTGTATTGCAAGTAGCTTGGATACACCACCATCAAGAAAGAAATTGCTATAATCAAAACGGATTGGATTCTTTCATGCCTATTCTTCATAAATTTCCATCAATTTCGAAGTCGAATCCTGCCTAATTTTTCCTAAAATTTCTAACCGTGTCAAGGGCTTTTATCAACAGGGTTTTCATCGAAATAATTACAATGGGGGACATCCTATAATCCCCCTGTCAAGAGAAAAATAATTTGAGAGAAAATGGGTAGATACAAAACCGGTCGATTTTGAGTAAACGAATCTATCAATCCCTCTCGTGGATTTTTGTCTCAATTATAATAAATTAAAGAAAAATTATTTTTCTTGCTCAGGATATGTTTTTCCCTCTTGACAGGGGCCTTTTAATGGGTGATCCCTAAAATATGCAGGGGAAGCCGCGAAAATCGTCTATCCATTGTCAATACAAATGCAGGTAAGCAGCCCCGGCATTAAGGCCACCCTGATCCTCACGATAGGCGCCTACGATGGCCAAGTACTCAGTCGTCAAGTTCTTGCCGATCCCCACTGAAACTCCAAAATTGTCCTCTGCCTGGGCATCGGGTGCAAGGACTTTATTAGAGACATACGTTGTTGGGAAACCATCTCCTCCATCACCTCCATCACCCCCGCCACTCCCACCACAACTTAACCCCGCAAGGGCAAAACAAATCAATAATAAATAGGGCTGCTAAAAAATTTTTCATTACTTTTCTCCTTTCATTCTGAAAGTAGATTTTAAATCTAAGAAGGTCAGAAACTACTTTAAAAAAGGCTGAAATTAGAAAGCTCGCAAAGGAGAATAAATAGCTCTTTTAGAGGCTTTGTATCGCCATCTTCCAGAAACTCCTTTTTATACGGCACTCCAAAAAGATAAGGATTGAGTTGTAGGGCTTTAACACGTTTACGCATCCATGCCTAAGCTTATTTACTTATTTACAATGGCCACCGGGCGGACCCAGCCGGCGCTGGCCGATTTGATCTTCACGGGAAAGCAGATCAGAGTAAACCCATGGGCGGGGAGTTTATTTAAATTGGCCATCTTCTCGATATGCAAATATTCTTTCTCAATCCCGGCAAAATGCGCGGCCCAGAGGATGGTGGCGTCCTTTTTTTCCGCAAATTCTTTTTTGAGAAAAGGAAGGGGGCGGTCCCAACTCCAGGCATCGATGCCCACGACTTTAACCCCCTGTTCCAACAACCAGAGCGTTGATTCCCGGCCCATACCGCAGCCTTTAACCAGATACTCCGGCTTTCCCCAGTAGCGGTCAGCCCCGGTCATAATCAAGACAATATCGCGAGGTTTAATGCGATAGCGAATTTT
>JAOUFX010000981.1 GCA_029857975.1 Deltaproteobacteria bacterium
CGAGGGTGGTGGCCAAACCCAGCCGGTCTCGCAAGTGCTTGCGTATGGTTTGTAGGGTCTGAGTGATTTTAGGCTCTTCGGGCAAGTACGCTTGCAGGGCAAAAAATTCGCCCGGCCGCGCTTGGGCCAAAAATGTTTTCAGCAGGTCTTTAGCGTTCCGGGCTTTTCCCGTCGCAAAGAAGCTCAGGGGACCTTCTTTTAAAGGGGCGGTCACTTCAGGCAATTTCCCGTCCTGGCGGACCCGAGCCAGCAGACGGTTGGTGTTGTCCTTGCTCTCTTGCACATTGGGCTGATCAAAGGGATTGATCCTCAGAATGAACCCGGCAGCAGCCGTGGCCACCTCCCAGCGAAAGAACTCCTGTGCCAGATCCAGGCGATCCCCCATCTGGATGGTTATCACCGGTTGACCGGCTTGCTTTAACTCTCTGATAAAATGCTCAAGGGCCTCATCAACTTCGTCTTGCAGCCGGATAGAGACAAAAAGACGATCCTCCCCGTATTTCGACGGAATGCCGGGGGGCTCATTGTCAATGGGTAAAATCCCCTTGCCCTCTTTCCCCGTACTTTCGGCCAGGAGTTGCTCCAGCCATAAACCGAAAGGGATAATGGACTCCGGCATAAAAAGGGTTAACTTGTCCCTTCCTCGAAGAGCCAGTTCACCCATCACCGCGCCCAGAACAATTCCTGGATTTTCCAGCATGGGAACCGCAGGCCCACAGGCGCGGACCATCCGCAAAGCGCGAGAGAGCAATTCACCAATGTTGATCCCCATCATGGCTATGGGCACCAGGCCAAAAGGGGAAAGGGCAGAGTATCTTCCGCCAATGTCCTCGCATCCGGGGAAAATCCGTCGAAAGCCGCGCTCCTGGGCCGTCTTTACCAGCGGGGTGCCCGGGTCGGTGATCGCTACGAAGTTCTCTCCGGCTCGATTGCCTTTAAGATCGTTCACCTTGGCGTAAAAGTATTCGCCAAAAGCGAGAGGCTCGGCGGTTGTGCCCGATTTGCTGGCATTGATGAAGAGCGTCTCCCGGATGGGGATTTCCCGTTCGATTTTTAGGATGGTGGCCGGATCGGTGGTATCCAAGACCGTGACCGGTAATTCGCCCTGTATCTTAGGGAAGATACGCTGAAAAGTCAAAGGAGCCAGGCTGCTGCCCCCCATGCCCATATGCACCACATGGCGGAAGCCGGCGTCCCGCACTTCCGTGACCCATTGCCGAAGGTCGTCTAGGTTCTTTTTCATCTTTTCTACCACGGTCAGCCAGCCCAGAGCTTTGCTTATAACCTTCTGGTTTTCCGGGTCTAATTTCCAAAGGCTGGGCTCTTTCCGCCAGAGACGCCGGCTGAATTGCTCCTCTTCCAGGCTGCGGAGTCGCTCCTTGACCGCGGCATTATAATGGCCTATATTCATTATCTGGCCGGTCATGGGATTCTCTTTCCTTTCCTTCCCTCTTCATTTTCCAGCGCCGCGACTTTCCCTAAACGGCGCCGATGACGATCCGCCCCGATGAAACGGGCGGTTAAAAAAGCTTGGAGCAAGTCCCAGGCCAGCGCGAATCCTGTCACCCTTCCCCCGAGGCAAATTACGTTCATGTCATCATCCTCTACCCCTTGGTGGGCAGAAAATACGTCCAGAATCAAGGCCGCCCGCACACCCGGAATTTTGTTGGCAGCTACGCACGCCCCCACTCCGCTGCCGCAGACGGCTACTCCCCGGTCCACCCCTCCCCCGGCAACAGCTTTGGCCATGGGGATGATGAAATCAGGGTAATCATCCGCCGGATTCAGCTCTTGAGCTCCGAAGTCCACCACCTCGTAATCCGCCGCCCGTAATGCCTCGGCTATCTGCCCTTTCAATGCAAACCCTCCATGGTCCGCCGCAATCCCCACGCGCATCATCTTCGTCTCCATAAAAATATTCTGCCTCAAGTCTTCTGAATGGAACGCATGGCCAAAGCGGCTGCCCCGACGACTCCGGCATCATTATGCAGGCGAGACAACATGATTTGTAAGGATT
>JAOUFX010000980.1 GCA_029857975.1 Deltaproteobacteria bacterium
TAAAAGAGGGGGAATCAATTGAAGGCTGACCGCGCAAGCAGTATGGTTTGGATGGCTGTGGGGCTGCTTAGCATCTACGGCTCATTCCAGCTGGGTTTGGGGACTTTAGGAGAACCTGGCTCAGGTTTCCTCTCTTTCCTGGCCGGGAGTTTCATCTGCTTGATGGCCTTGATCGTTTTCCTGCAGTCCTTTCTCCAGGGGAAAGGTTTCCAGGTCAAAATCTCGACTCTCTGGAAGGGAATCCGATGGTATCGATCGGCCCTGGTAGGTCTCCTCCTTTTAGTCTACATCCTGGTTCTGGAATGGATTGGTTTCCTCCTGACCGCCTTTCTCATCGTCCTGGCCATGATTAAGGGCGTTGAAAAGCTTTCCTGGGGAAAGGCGCTTTTGATCTCCATTTCCGCTTCAGCGGTCTGCTATCTGGTTTTTGATAAGTTATTGAAAGCGGCATTGCCCAGAGGATTACTGGGTTTTTAGAATACGTGGAGGGGGAATGGATTTTTTTAACAATCTCTATATCGGCCTCAGCGTTGCTCTCGAACCCACCAACCTGCTTTACTGTTTTATCGGTGTTTTCGTCGGCACTTTGGTCGGGGTTCTACCGGGGATCGGTCCGGTGGGAACCATGGCGATTCTGTTGCCCGTTACCTTCGGGCTTTCGCCCACAGCAGGGATCATTATGCTGGCCGGCATTTACTACGGGGCCATGTATGGAGGCTCGACCACCTCTATCCTCATTAACCTACCCGGGGAAGCGGCCTCGGTGGTAACCACCCTGGACGGCTACCAGATGGCCCTGCAGGGAAGGGCCGGCCCGGCCCTGGGGATTGCTGCCTTTGGCTCACTCATCGCCGGAACTTTGGGCGTGATCGGTCTCCAGGCCATTGCGCCCCCGTTGGTTTCCGTGGCTCTCCGCTTTGGGCCGCCGGAATATTTCTCGCTGATGATCCTGGGCTTGATTCTCCTCACCTACCTGGCCCAGAAATCCATGCCCAAGGCTCTCATGATGGCCGCGGTGGGAGTTTTGCTGGGAACCATCGGGCTGGACACCATCAATGGCATGCCCCGGTTTACCTTCGATATACCCGAGTTCCTGGATGGAGTCGGACTCGTTCCCCTGGCCATGGGACTCTTCGGCATCTCCGAAGTCCTGCTCAATTTGGAACAAACCATCAGCCGGGAGATTTATGACACCTCATTGAAAAACCTCCTGCCCACGCTCAAAGACTGGACGCAAAGCATATGGGCCATCCTTCGGGGCACGGTGGTAGGCTTCTGCATCGGCGCCCTGCCGGGCCCGGGAACCAGTGTTTCCTCCTTCGTTTCTTATGCGTTGGAAAAGAGGGTTTCCAAACACCCGGAGAAGTTCGGCCACGGCGCAATCGAAGGGGTCGCCGGCCCGGAATCGGCCAATAACGCCGCGACGGCCGGTGCCATGGTGCCCCTCCTCACCATGGGAATTCCTGGGAGTTTGGCGGCGGCCATGCTGTTGGGAGCGCTGATGATCCATGGCATTACCCCGGGACCGATGCTGGTGAAACAACACCCGGATCTCTTCTGGGGGGTCATCGCCAGCATGTACATTGGCAACATCATGCTGCTCATCATCAATCTGCCCTTGATCGCTATTTGGGTCCGCCTGTTGCGTGTTCCCTATGCCATCTTTTTCCCCATGATCCTTCTTCTTTGTCTCATTGGATCCTACACTCTCAACAACAGCACGGTTGATGTTTCTCTGATGCTATTCTTCGGGGTGGTGGGTTACCTGATGAGAAAGTTCGAGTACGAAGGAGCGCCGTTGGTCCTGGCTTTTGTCCTCACCCCGATTATGGAAAACGCCCTCAGGCAATCCCTCATCCTTTCAAGTGGTAGTTTCAGCATCTTCTTGTTACGGCCCATTTCCAGCGGATGTTTGATCCTGGCAGGCTTTCTCCTGCTGACTTCGATTTTTCCCATGGCGCGCAAGAAAAAAGCGAGAGATGGAAAAAGAGCGGGGTAATTCTAAAGAGCCCCGGAT
>JAOUFX010000982.1 GCA_029857975.1 Deltaproteobacteria bacterium
TCAAAATCATCGATCTCATCGCCAAAAACCTGGATGACCTTTTAGAAAAAATCGACGGCAAAACGGTGGAGAAGCCGCGGGGAAAGATCAAGTTGGCTACCAAAGGCTTGAGGACCAATATTTTGGAGATGGGCTTCCGCCAAAGATTCCTGGCGGTTCTGAGCAATCCCAATATCGCCTACATCTTGATGATGATCGGCCTGGTCGGTCTGTACTTCGAGCTTTCCAACCCCGGAGCCATTTTTCCGGGGGTTATCGGTGGTATTAGCCTGATCCTGGCTTTCTTCGCCTTTCGCACCTTACCGGTCAATTACGCCGGGGTATTGTTGATCCTGTTAGGAGTTTTTCTTTTCGTTGCTGAAATCAAAGTGGCCAGCTACGGCCTCCTTACGATTGGAGGATTAGTTTCTCTCACTTTGGGTTCGATCATGCTCTTCGAATCGCCGATCCCCGCCCTGCGGGCTTCCCTCACCGTAATCATTCCCACGGTACTGTTCACGGCCGCTTTCTTCTTCTTCGCCGTGACCATGGTCGTCAAGGCCCATCTATCCAAGCCGGCCACGGGGGCTGAGGGGCTGGTGGGGGAGATCGGGGTGGCTCAAACCCGGCTGAGCCCGGAAGGCAAAGTTTTTGTCCATGGCGAATTCTGGAATGCCTATACGGATGAAGCCATCGAAGCAAGAGAAAAAATTCGAGTCCTCAAAACCGAAGGCCTGAAATTGAAGGTAGAAAAGCTCAAAAATTAGTGTGAGTGTTCAGTGTCAGTGAAAAATTTTTTTAATTTATTGGGACACGGATTTGCGCAGATAAACGCAGAAACAAGAAAAACGCTATGCGCTATGCGACTTTCTGTGTTTACCCTGTTAGATAGTAAACATCTAACAGGGTGAATCCGTGTCCAAAAAGGAAATTTCAATACGATTAAATTCATTTAAATTAAAAGGAGGGTAAACTCATGTCTGTAATTTCTTTAGCCGTTTTGCTGATTCTGGTCCTGATGATCCTGGCCAGCGCCATCCGTATCCTCAACGAGTATGAGCGGGGGGTAATTTTCCGGCTGGGCCGGGTGCGCACTGTTGGCGGGAAGCCCATGCCGAAAGGACCCGGGCTGATTTTTCTAATTCCGGTGGTTGACAAGTTAGTCAAAGTCAGCCTGCGGACCGTAACCATGGATGTTCCGCCTCAGGACGTCATCACCCGCGATAACATTTCCATCAAGGTGAACGCGGTCATTTACTTCCGGGTGATGGATCCCATCCGGGCCATCATTGAGATCGAAAACTATCTTTATGGAACCTCTCAACTCTCCCAAACGACCCTTCGTTCGGTTTGCGGTCAGGTGGAGCTTGACGATATCCTCTACCAGCGGGATAAGATCAACCTCCAGCTTCAGGAAATTCTGGATAAACACACGGATCCATGGGGCGTCAAGGTAACCGCCGTAGAAGTGAAGGGCATTGACCTGCCCGAGGAGATGCGCCGGGCCATGGCCAAACAGGCTGAGGCCGAGCGTGAACGACGCTCCAAGGTTATCCGCGCCGAAGGTGAATACCAGGCTGCCGAGAGATTGAAAGACGCCGCGGTGATCATCGCGGACCATCCCATGGCTCTGACATTGCGCTACCTTCAAACCCTGACCGAAGTGGCCTCGGATAAAAATTCTACGACCATCTTCCCCATCCCCATCGACCTGATCAAGCCTTTCTTAAAGTTGGCGGAGCGGGCCGAGCGGAAATTAGAGTAAAGAAACGGGCTAAATCCCGCTTCTAAACAGTGGCGTATGAATCGGATGGGGCCTACTCAAGGGCCCCATCCTGTTTTTTTAGGCACTCCCGCTCTTCCGAATTCCTGAATCGGTATCGATTTATGATGAACAGCAAACCGCGGAGAACGCCGGGGTTTGGAGGTGTCTTACATTAGTGGTGAAAGGTAATTCGTGGAACCTTGGAAACGAAACCTTTACTGCCTCTGGGCTACCGAATTTGTGGGCGCTCTGGGAATGTCTTTGGTCCTTCC
>JAOUFX010000983.1 GCA_029857975.1 Deltaproteobacteria bacterium
CATCGGGGCCGTGGAAAAACTTCCTAAACCCCCGGTCATGGAAATTATCACTATGTGCGGCCATGCGATGATTTCCCCGGCCCTGGTCGAATCCCTGCTGGAAGAAGTCCGATCCAAGAAACGCACCCTCGAGGAGGCTTCCGTAGAACTCTCCCGCCTGTGTGACTGCGGAGTCTTCAATCCTCCGCGGACTGCGAAAATAATGAAGAAGATGTTGGAACCCTGACCGCGCCTGATTTGCTGTAGAAACTCGAAAGGGTAGATCAAAAAAACTACCCTTTCGGGCAAAACCCCTCATTTTTTGTTTGGCTCTCCTGAGAAAAAATTTAATCTCCTCTTCAGGCCGGAAGCTTTCTCCTCAATCAAAAATGCCGGCGTAGGGCGAAGTGGAAAACCACATCCGGTGCCGTTAAGATGATGATGTCTTCCGTAACCCCGATATCCAGCATAGTGCGGTCGGAAAACGCCAGTGTACCCCCCATCGTTAACTGGGCCGAGACGGCGTTCAATTCTCGAAGTTCACTATCTCGATAAAAAGGGGTATGGGCGTTGGTCTGGATTTTAAAAGCGAGCCAGCGGAGCGGGCTCCATCCGACCCCCAGGCCTCCAAACCCAACCCAATTGCGCTGCTGATCCCGAAGGACTTTTCCATCGGTCATGGCCATCATCCCTGCCGCTCCAAAAAGGGTTACGTGACCCAGCGCCAGCTTGTAATCATCGCTGGCTGTAACCCAGAGAGAAAAGTCTGTACTGCCACTGCCGTGGAATTGATCGCTGTCCCCCGTTGGAAGCTTCAGGCTGGCCCGCAAAGCCACCGCCCGCGGCCGACTTTGCATCTTTTGATACAATTGCCAGGCGCCATTTAGACGGATATCCCCCAGGCCATAACTTGAATTGTCGATTTTGATCCGTTCTTGGCCATCCCGCCGATATTGATAAAGCAAACGATTGCGGGGGGCCTGATCTCGCCCTCCCTGGGAAAAGCCGAAAGTGTTGTGGTACCCTTCAATAAACCGATCGAGGAACCCCCCTCCCAATACGACAAAGGGGATTTCCACTCCACCCTCGATTCCCCGGAGAATCCCGTAGCGACCATCCATGGTAATCCGGGTACTCTCGCCATCTAACAGAATATTTTCCCGCGGATTAGAGTCGTTGACATAATTACTCGCCTGGTCAACAATCAACCGAAAATCTCCCCTCCCCGCAGGAAGAAGGAAGGCTTCCCCCATCAGAGGTAAGCCATAAATCTGCATTAGCGGACTCTGATTCTGGGTATAAAAAGGGGTGATCTCCACAGCCGGAAGAGGGGAGGGACAAAATAAGAAAATAAGGAATAGAGTAAAAGAAGGGATTTTTTCCCCCAGCTGGCTTGTATGGGGATTTCTCTCGCTTAAGGCCGATTTATTCATTGAGATAAACTCTTGGCACTCGCGAACTGATGGCGCAAACCAGTTCGTAATTTATGGTTCCGGCAAGGTCGGCCAATTCCGTAACCGAAATCTCCGCCTCTCCCTGACGGCCAAACAGCACCGCCTCATCGCCAATGCTGGCATCAGAACGAGGGCCAAGATCAACAATGATTTGATCCATGCATACCCGGCCGACCACGGGGCAGCGTCGGCCGCCGATCAGAACGGAAGCTCTGTTGGACAAATAACGGTTATAGCCGTCGGCATACCCAACCGGCAAGGTGGCCAGCAGCGTCTCGTGGGATGTGGTATAGGTGGCTCCGTAACTGACCCGGGTTCCCCGTGGAACTTCCTTTATATAGATCACTTTGGTCTTTAACTGCATGGCCGGGAAAAGATGGAAGCGACGTTGGGTCTCTTTTGAAGGGGATAGGCCATAAAGGATAATGCCCGGGCGAACCATATTGAAATAGCCATGAGGGAGGTCAAGGATAGTGGCACTGTTAGCGGCGGATATCCAGGTTAATGCCGGTCCACCGCTGGTGATTTTATTCAGGCTGGAGGTGAATAAATCTAATTGTTGGTTGGCATAGGTTTTGTCGG
>JAOUFX010000985.1 GCA_029857975.1 Deltaproteobacteria bacterium
CACCGTGGGGTCCTTGCCGCCGCGGCCATAGCAGGCCGGGCCCGGGTCAGCCCCGGCGCTTTCCGGACCTACTTGGAGGGTGCCGAGGGATCCAATCGCAGCGATGCTGCCGCCCCCCGCACCAATCTCGATCATCTCGATGACCGGAATTTTGACCGGCAGACCGCTCCCCTTCTTGAAGCGATAGACCCGGCCCACCTCAAATTCGTTGACCCTAACGGGCTCGCCTTTTTGGATGATGCAGGTTTTGGCGGTGGTGCCTCCCATGTCGAAGGAGATAACGTTAGCTTGCGCCGTTTGCCCTCCAATCCAGGCGGCGGCCAGGGCTCCCCCGGCAGGTCCGGATTCGACTAAGCGTATGGGGTGCTGGCTGGCGGTCTGGGGAGAGGTGATTCCTCCCGTAGAGAGCATAATGTAAAGCCGCCCTCTGATCCCGAGTTCAACAAGGCCTTTTTCCAGAATTTCCATGTACCGGCGGACCGCCGGCATGCTATAGGCGTTGGCCACGGTGGTGGAAGTCCGTTCGTACTCGCGCACCTCGGGCGCAACCTCCGAAGAGATGGAGACGGGAAATCCGGGGCGTTTGGCCAAGAGCAGGTCGCGGAGCATCCGCTCGTGGGCGGGGTTGCGGAAGGAATGCAAAAGGGATATGGCGGCCGATTCCACCCCGAGAGCCAGAAGTTCATTTACCGCCCGGTCCGCTTCCTCTTCGGTGAGGGGAATCAAGATTTGGCCGTTGTTGTCCAGCCGCTCGGTGACCTCCACCCGCCGTCGCCGGGGGGCCAGGGGCCTGGGCAGCTCGAGGAAAATGTCGTATATGTCGTAGCGCATCTCCCGGCCGATCTCCAGGGCATCCCGGAAGCCGCGGGTGGTGAGAACCCCGGTCACGGCTCCTTTGCGCTCGATGATCAAGTTGGTCACCAAGGTCGTTCCGTGGATGGCCTTGACCACTTGGCTGGCGGCAATCCCGTCGCGCTCGACCATCTCCCGGATCACCTCGATGACCGCCCGGGAAGGGTTATCCGAGGAAGTTAACCGTTTCCCCAAGGAGACCCGGCCGGAACTTGGATCGAGGATGACCACATCCGTAAAAGTTCCGCCGATGTCGATACCCACGTGGTATTCGTTAGGCACTGCGATCCTCTCCGCTCGTCTCTCCATTTATCTATTGCCGATAAAAACCTGCCAAGTTAATAAAACTGACCTGGGCAAGAACGGATTATTTGGCAACATAAACTTTCATGAGAATCTTGCCCCAACCTCCTTTGTCGAGACCCACGTCGGTGCACTGGACAATGTTAAAGCGTTCGCCATTCGGGTCTGAGCGGGTTAGGAGCCTTTCGAAAATCGCCGGCAGGATTTTACTTACCGGCCCCAGAGCGAACATGCACATTTTTTTCGGGCATTCCCCAGTGATCAACTGGCCGCCTGCGGTCATCACAAACCGATCGCCAACCTTGTGCTGAGCATGACAACCGTGGGATTCGATCACTTCGGCGATGATCCGGCTTTTCACAAAGTCCGGGGTTTGGGTGACCATCTTCACTTTCTCGGGGTCCGACCGAAAGATCTTCATTTCTTCATCGGTATATCCCATGTGCTTCTGGAAACGGCGCCAGATTTCTTCAACCTCCATCTCGATCCCTCCTCCATGCAGTATACTTCATAGACCATAAGTTCCCCAATAAAACCGGCTTCCTGCCCGGCCCCCAATCCGTTTACCTGCTCATCCGCCCCTTCAACCGCCTTAATCTTGACCCTTCCCACCCGAAAAATCCCACCACCTTGGGAGAACATATCAGAAAATGGAGTATGGATAAAGGGCTTTTTATCCGGGCCTTAATCCTCTTGAAAAAGGTTAACCTCAAAAAGCATTTCTTTTGATGTGGATAGCGGGAAAAGGAAAAGGGGTCAAGTCTGCTCTTGACTCATTTGAATGGTTGACATGAGATGGTCAACCTTTTTTCTTAACGTTTCATCGCTTCCTATCCGAACCTTCATCCTCTCCACAATA
>JAOUFX010000984.1 GCA_029857975.1 Deltaproteobacteria bacterium
TACATCCGTGTCCAAAAAGAAAATTCCTATACAATAAATTTAAAACGCTATGCGCATAGCGCTAAGCGCTTAGCGTTTCCCTCGTTCTCTGCGTTGAAGATAAAATGATAGCCCCTCAGCCGGCAACCAGGCTTTCCACTCTGCGCACCAGTTCAGCCGGCTCTACGGGTTTATCGATGTAATCGTCGGCTTCGGTGCGCAATCCCATGTCGATGGTATAGAGTGTATGCGGCAGAGCCTGCATCACCGCCGTCAGGAGAAGAATGGGAATGGCTTTGCATTTTGGATCTTTTTTTAATTCCGAGCACACCGCATAACCATCCGGCGGGGGCATCATCACGTCTAAGATAATTACGTTGGGTTTTTCCCCCCTGGCCTTCTCCAATCCCTCCTTCCCGTCATAAGCCACAATTACCTCAAATGGTTTCGTTTCCAGGATGGCTTTGGTAGCCTCCACGAAATCAGGATCATCGTCAACCAAGAGTACTTTAAACTGCGCGGCCATATTTTTCTCCTTTCTTTATCCTGGGTATCATGCCCCGGCTTCCCTTTCCTGGAGACCTTTGAGCTTTACACCCGCTGCCTGCAATATTTCCGGCACTACTTCCTCCCTGCCGATGGCCATGATGTGCACCCCATGGCTTAAACCTTCCCCTTGGATCGAACGGATCATCCGGCCGGCGATCTCAATCCCTTTTTTCAGGGCTTGCCCTTTGGGGGCATTGGCTAATTCATCGATCAGCGCCTGAGGGACAAAAATTCCGGGAACATTCTCCGTCATATACTTGGCCATTTTGGCGGAAGTCAGTAGAACGATTCCGGCCAAAATCTTCACCGGAAATTTTAGGGCGTATTCCATAAAGGTTCGGAACCGGTCCAAGTCGTAAACGGCTTGCGTCTGGAAGAACTCTGCGCCACATTCCACTTTTTTCTCAAACTTAATCAACTGGGGTTCCAGGGGATGGGCTTCCGGCGTGACGATGGCTCCGGTGCAAAATTCCACCTTGCCCTCCAGGGCATTGCCCCCTAAATCCTTTCCCGCTTCCAGAGATCGGATCGCCCGCAGGAGTTGGGTGGAATCCAGGTCAAAGACGGATTTTGCGGTCTTGTGATCTCCCACAGGTACGGCATCTCCGGTTAGGCAGAGCACATTCCGGATCCCCCGGCTGAAAGCAAAAAGAAGGTCGGCTTGCAAGGCCAACCGATTCCGGTCCCGGCAGGTCATTTGCAAGATGGGTTCGCCTCCCAGCTCTTTGATCAGGATGGCCCCGCCTAAGGATGGATAACGCATAACCGAGCTTTGATTGTCCGTCACGTTCAAGGCATGGACTTTCTCCTTAAGCAAGGAGATATGGTGGGCCATCTTACTGAGGTCAATTCCTTTGGGAGGCCCAATTTCACTCGTTATGACAAACTCCCCGGATCTCAGTATTTCTTTGAAGCTCTGGGCCATCCCTCAGCTCCTTTCCAGCTCGAATATAGTTTTCCCGGGCTTCGGTTCCACCTGATAGTTCTTGGCGGGGTGGAATTTCCGCATGGCTGCAAGCCTCCCTTGCTTTTGCAATCGCTCATAGATTAACGTCCAGGCACAATCCTTGTTGCGGTCCACTTCGCACTTTCCCTCCTGGGTCCCCCCGCAGGGTCCGTTGACTAAACCTTTGTGGCAGGAAGTTACCGGGCATATTCCTCCGGTTTCGCCCAGGATACACTCCCCGCACTGAAGGCAAATTTCCTGAAAAAGCCCGGGCCCCATCTCCTTTCCGATGAAGAGCGTATCCAGAGCCGGGACCACCGGGATGTCGAGGAAGCGGCTGATGGTCTGAACCCCGAAGGCACAAGTCATGATCAGGAGGCCCTGGGATTGGCTCATGGCCGGTAGGTTTTGCCGGATGGCTTCGTCGGTCAGGTTATCGCAGGCTACGGGGATGATCAAGGTTCCGGTGACCTCTTTCCCTGCTTCCCGCATCTTCTCCTTCATGGCCTCCACCTCGGTCTGACCTCCCGTATGGGCCAG
>JAOUFX010000986.1 GCA_029857975.1 Deltaproteobacteria bacterium
GCCTTCCAGGGCCTTGATGACTTTCATCTTATCCGTGGATTTGGCCTTTTTGATCCCCTCGGCCAGGAACTGGACGGCGATATAACCCGTGATCGCCCAACTGGGAGCATATTCCTGCTTGGTATAGGCTTTCAACCGCTTTACATAGGATTTGTGCTCCGGCGTGTCGGGATAATAGAACACATCGTAGGCATTGGTGGTAATCCCCAGGGGAAGATCGTCTTTGAGAGCCATGCCGGTTTCCGGAGAGCCTCCCTCACCGGCTGCGACGACCTTCACCTTTTCAAAGAAGCCGTAGGGTTTCGCCTGCTTGGAAAAAGTCACAAAATGGCCGCCCCAGAGAGAGAGGAAGGCGGCATCCGGTTTGGCGGCCAGAAGGGGGGCAATGAAAGGGGTATAGTCCGTCTCCCCCAGTTTCGGCCAGCCTTGATGGACGATCTGGGCTTCAGGCTTGAGCTTTTTCATCCACTCCACGAAGGCCTTGGTGACCATTTGGCCGTATTCATAATCCGGGCCGAGAGTGGCGATCTTGGTCCAGGGATTCTTGGCCATGAACACCGCTGCGCTTCGGCCTTCGGTGTTCGTGTTGGCGGCGGCCCGGAAGACATAGGGGTGCAGCTTACCGGGCGCGGTCATGGCCGTGGACTTGGAGATGGGCGCGATGTAGACGACCTTCTCCGTCTTGGCCACCTCCGAGAGGGCTATGCCCTGGGAGGCGGTCAGCCCGCCCACCATGAAGTCCACTTTCTCTTTCAGGATGATCTCCCGGGCGACTCGAGTGGCTTCCTCGGGAGTGTTCCCGCAGTCGCGAATGATGAGTTTGATCGGCCTTCCCAGGACTCCCCCTTTCGCGTTGAGCTCTTTCACGTACATTTCCGCTCCTACGGAGGAAGGCTTGCCGAATAGGGCCCCCCCACCGGAGAGAATCATGGGGAAACCGACCTTGATGGGTTTCCCGGCCCCGTAGGCCGAAAAGGCAAAAATCAAGACCAAGCTGCATATGGATGCAATTTGCAGAAAGCGTTTCATGATCATTTCCTCCTCTCCTTTTTTATTTTTTTGAATAGGCATTCCCCCGATGAAAGAGAATGCCCGTCCCGCATCGCGGTTCGATCTGTTTCCGGCCCTTCGGGGGTTCGGCTATTTTTGAACGGTGTCGAACCCGGTCCAGCATACCCGCTGGCAGAGGGCAGCCACCTTGGGCCAGATGGCGGTGTGCTCCTTGGAGGCGACCCACTGGAGTCGCAGATCCTCGCTCTCGAAGGCAATGTTAATCTGGTATTCCCGCAGGGCGTCCCTTTTTTTCAGAAGGGTGGTTCTTTGGAAGCCCTTCTGGATTTTTATGCCCGGGACATACTCCTGCCAGTAGATGGATTCCAGGTCTTTTTCCTTTCCCGCAAAAGGCTCCAGGAAGATGTGCAGTTCGATCATTTTGTCACCTTCTTTCTGCGGATGGTGGTTCACCCGAGTGCGGACTCTCAAGGGGAACCCCTTACGATTTCGCCCGTCCGTGGGGTCCCATTGCTTTCCCGGCGACCCTTCAGCACAGGAAACTTTCTCCCGGCTTGATGCGAACCAGTTTGACCCCCGGGGCCCGGACTTTCATCTCCTTCTCCAGCTGGTCCAGGTCCAGCTTCTGGTCCTCGAAAGTCCCGTAATGGGTGGGAATCAGGTACTCGGGCCAGATCAATGAAGCGGCGAAAGCGGCCTCCCGGTAGCCCATGTTGTACTTCCCGCCCGCGGTGAGGATGGCCACCTTCGGGCGGTAGAGGTCCCTGATGAGGGTCATGTCGGCGCAAACGCCGGTGTCGCCGGAAAAGTAAATCGTCGGCCCGTCCTCGATGTCCAGGACGAAGCCGACGGCCCCGGAGCCGGGCTGGATGGGTCCTGAAACCCAGCCCTCGCCCATGATCTCCGAGGTATGGGAGGCAGGGACCATGGTGATACGGAACCCGTCGCTCTTCCAGCTTCCGCCCGTGTTCAGGCCGTACACTTCCTTCCCCTCCTTGAGG
>JAOUFX010000096.1 GCA_029857975.1 Deltaproteobacteria bacterium
GGCTTCTTCCATGTCCCCAGGGAGGGGGGACGAAAAAATCAACTTTTCTCCCGTAACCGGATGAACGAAACCGAGCGCGCCGGCATGAAGAGCCTGCCGCCGCAATTTTTGCAGCCCTTGCCGGAGGAGCAAGGGTTCAATCGCCACCAACCGCTTCCGGCCGCCGTATAAGGGATCGCCAAGGATGGGATGGCCGAGGGAAGAAAGATGAACCCGGATCTGATGGGTTCGTCCAGTCTGCAAGCGGAATTCCGCCAGGCAAAAGCGATGGTAGCGCTCCATGACCCTCCAATGGGTTCGGGCTTCCCTGCCTTTTCTGGGCCGGACAGACATCTTCTGGCGGTGCGTCGGATGACGGCCAATGACGGCCTCAATCTGACCTTCATCCGGAATCTGGCCAAAGATAATGCCCATGTATTTCCTTAGAGGCGTATGTTCCTTGAATTGAGTGGATAAAGCCCGGTGCGTAAAATCATCTTTCGCCACCACCAGCACGCCCGAAGTGTCTTTGTCCAAGCGATGGACAATTCCCGGGCGCAGCACCCCCCCGATTCCCGAGAGGTCGGGGCAGTGATGGAGAAGGGCATTGACCAGCGTGCCCGAAAAGTTTCCAGCCGCCGGATGGACGACCATTCCCGCAGGTTTGTCCACCACGATGAGATGGCGATCCTCATAGAGAATGGTCAGCGGGATGGGTTCTGCCTGGGTCTCCAGCTTCTGGGGCTTGGGAAGGGTTAGGGTGACCACATCATTTTCCTTCAACCGCATTCCCGCTTTGACCTTCCTTCCCCCCACCTGAACATTTCCTTTCTCGATCAGCCGTTTGATCTGGGTTCGAGAGAGAAGGGCCTTCTTTTGGGAGAGGAAGACATCCAGTCGTTTTAGGGAGTCTCTTGAATTCACGCGTAAGGCGATATTCGGATCCATCCTTGATGATCTCGTAAAAAGTCATCAAAATTGATGGCAAAGTAAAAAGCTCCAGATGCAAGGCGCGCAAATCCTGAGGAATGAGGCGTACTTAAGAGGTACGCCGCAATGACGAAGGATGCAGTGCAACGCTGCAGATGGTCTTTTTACGAAGCCATCATCCTTGATTGATCAGGAAATGGCGGAGTGCCCGAAAGGGATACGAAAGACCTTCTTTATTTTTTTCCTCTTTACCAAACTTTTAATTTCTTCCAACTTTTCCCGGGCCGCTTGCTCGCCAGCGCGCAGGCATTCATCCATATGCCCAAAGTCGGACCAATGAATGCCTGATACCTCCGGGGAGATAACCACGTCGGCTTCCTTCAGCTGCAATTGACTTAAGATAAAACGGCTGATCTCGTTCGTTCGCAGAACGATGCCCAGTCCCGTGCTTAAATCCTCCGTGTCTTCCAGCCCCTCCGCCACATCAACCCCAATGACCAGGTCCGCTCCCATTTCTCTGACCGGGCGAACCGGAACGCGGTTGACCCAGCCGCCGTCCACCAGTTCCCGGTTATCGATTCTAACCGGAGGGAGAATTCCCGGGATGGCGCAGCTGGCACTCACGGCTTTTCTTATGGACCCCTTCCTTAGGACGACTTCTTCTGCTAAATTCAAATCCAAGGCGATGATGGCCAGGGGAATTTGGGTTTGCTGGATTTCTGCGTTATCCAGCAAAAAATTGATGTTCTGGGCAAAATTTTCTTCCGAGATTGGGGCCCGCTTGGTCAAGGATTGACTATAGAAGATTCCCTTTTTGATGAAACTGGAGAAGCGTTGGAAGATTCCTTCATACCTGGCTGATTCTTCAAAGTTGTGAACGTGCAAGAATTCAGGGTTGGTCTTTTTGAATTCTTTGCTTTCTAAGTAGCGGCGGAACCGCTCGATGACAAAATCGCAT
Source organism: Deltaproteobacteria bacterium (assembly GCA_029857975.1). The sequence goes on from JAOUFX010000096.1 coordinate 1,868, forward strand.
TGCGGTGACAAGGCATACGCTCCCGCAACCAAAGCTCCCATGGAAGTGCCCGCGAGCAAATCGATGGCGATCCCCTCTCTTTCCAGTGCACAGAGAACTCCCAGGTGAGCCAACCCCCTGGCTCCGCCACCGCCCAGGGCAACGCCTATTCTACAGAGTTTAGTCATGCTTCTTGGAAACTACTCTCGAGGAGCCTTTTCGGCGATGCGCAGCCTCACCTTGGCCCGCTCCAATGCTTCTATTTCTTTCAGGTATGCCGGGTCATCTTTGGCAAGGTTCTTAAGCCCTTCCTCCGCCCGGGTCTTGGCGGTTTGGGCCCGCTCTACATCGATCTCCTCCGCTGGCTCCGCCGTATCCGTAAGAATAGTCGTTCTTGTGGGGGTGACTTCTGCAAAGCCACGATTAATAGCCAGAAAATGAATTTCCTTATCCCCCCGGTAATGCAATTCCCCGATGCGGAGAGAAGTAAGGAAAGGGATATGCCCGGGAAGAACTCCAAAATCCCCCTGGCTTCCCGGAATATAGGCATCCTCAACCTTCGAACTAACTACCAACCCATAGGGAGTAACAATTTCCAAAAGAAAATATTTATCCATGGGAAATCCCTTATCCTATAGCCCCTAAACGCTCGGCTTTGGCCACGGCATCCTCGATCGGCCCCACCATATAGAAGGCCTGTTCAGGAAGGTGGTCATATTTTCCTTCCACCAGCTCCTTAAATCCCCGGACCGTATCTTTAATTTTCACATAGGCCCCTGGCGCTCCGGTGAATTCTTGGGCTACAAAGAACGGCTGGGAAAGAAATCGTTGAATCTTCCGGGCCCGGGACACAATGAGTTTATCTTCTTCAGAAAGCTCATCCATTCCCAGGATGGCGATGATATCTTGAAGGTCCTTGTATTTCTGAAGAATATATTGAACTCTGCGGGCAACCTGGTAATGCTCCTCCCCCAGGATCAAGGGATCCAGGATGCGGGAGGTAGAATCCAAGGGGTCCACGGCCGGGTAAATGCCCAACTCGACAATCTGCCGGGAAAGGACGGTGGTGGCGTCTAAATGGGCGAAAGTGGTCGCCGGAGCAGGGTCGGTTAGGTCGTCTGCCGGTACATAAATGGCCTGGACCGAGGTGATGGATCCCCGCTTGGTGGAAGTGATGCGTTCCTGTAATTCTCCCATTTCCGTGGCCAGGGTCGGCTGGTAACCCACGGCGGACGGCATTCGTCCCAAAAGGGCGGAGACTTCCGAGCCGGCCTGGGTGAAGCGAAAGATGTTATCGATGAACAAAAGCACATCCTGCCCCTCTTCATCGCGGAAATACTCAGCGGCGGTCAGGGCCGAAAGCCCTACGCGCGCGCGCGCGCCCGGGGGCTCGGTCATCTGCCCATAGATAAGGGCGGCTTTTTCCAGAACCTTCGACTCTTTCATTTCTAACCAGAGGTCGTTTCCTTCGCGGGTGCGTTCTCCCACACCGGCAAATACCGAAAATCCTCCGTGTTCCATGGCCACGTTATGGATCAATTCCATGATGATTACCGTCTTGCCGACCCCGGCTCCCCCGAAGAGGCCGATCTTCCCGCCTTTCAGATAGGGGGCCAGCAGGTCCACCACTTTAATCCCCGTTTCGAACGGCTCCATGGCCGTGGACTGCTCAGATAGAGGCGGGGCCGGGCGGTGGATCGGGTAACGCAGTTTCGTGACTACGGGTCCCATTTCATCCACCGGTATTCCCACGACATTCAAAATCCGGCCTAATGTCTCCCGGCCTACCGGCATGGTGATCTGTTCCCCGTAATAGGTGGCTTTCATACCGCGGACCAATCCATCCGTTGTATCCATGGCCACACAGCGGACAATTTCGTCGCCCAAGTGCTGGGCTATTTCCGCCACTAAGTTCTCTTCCCGGTCATCAATGCTGGGGTTGGTAATTTTAATTGCGCCGAAAATAGGGGGTATTTCCCCTCCCCTGAAATCAACGTCCACCACTGGCCCGATTATCTGAACCACTTTCCCAACCTGGATCACTTTTTTCCTCCTATTATTTTCACCACAGAGATCGCAGAGAACACCGAGAATAATCAATAAAATCAGGATTAAAAAAGTTTCTCATCCTCTTTTGACTTTTGGAATTTTCTATCCTCTGGGGTCTCAGCGTGCTCTGGGGTGATTTTTTTACTTTTACCTAAATTGAGCGACTCTTTTAAACCACAGAGAACACAGAGAATAATCTTATAGTTAAAAAACAAATTAAGCTCAATCTTTATTCTGTGCTCTCATGTAATAAATTAGTCAGCTAAGATATTGTATTGTTATCACTTTATGAGTGCACAGAGTAAAGAAAAAGGAATTATTTCCTTGCTTTATCTTAAATTTCCTCTGTGTCCTCTGTGGTGAATCGCCTTTTTTAGGTTTTACTTCAGGGCTTCGGCACCGCTGACGATCTCAATCAATTCTTTGGTGATCGCCGCCTGTCTTGCTTTATTGTAAATCAAGGTTAATTTATCAATCATCTCCGTAGCGTTATTGGTGGCGTTCTCCATGGCCGTCATCCGGGCTCCATACTCGGAGGCCAAGGATTCCAACAACGCCTGATAAACTTGCACTTCCACGTACATGGGGAGAAGTTTATCTAAGATTTCTGCTTCCGAAGGCTCATATAGGTATTCCACAGCCGATCCCCTCCCCATTGCGGACGGATGGGCTCCGGCGCTGGAAGAGATATCCGGCCCTTCATCGCCAACCTTGGGTTCCACCGGCAAAATCTTCCTTAAAACCACCCGCTGTTGAATGGCCGAACGGAATTCGCTGTACAACAGGTAGATACCGTCCACTTGCCGGGTTGCGTATGTCTGTACCAACTCTTGGCCAATCTTCGCAGCCAATAGAAAATCCACCTTCCCAAAGAAGTTGACGTATTCTCGCCGCATAATCACATTTCGTTTGCGGAAGTAATCCCGGCCTTTGCGCCCAATGAAAGAGAGGGCCACTTCCTCGGTCCTGGCTTTTTCCTCTTCCAGGAACTTTTCAGCCTTTTGAATGAGGTTCATGTTAAACGCGCCACAGAGGCCGCGGTCGGAAGTGAAAACCACTACCTCGACGCGCTTGGCCTCTCTCCTGGCCAACAGGGGATGAACTTCGGCGGAGGTCCTGGCCGCAAGACGGCTGAGAACTTCAAACATCTTTGTGGCGTATGGCCGGGTGGCCAGGATGCTTTCCTGAGCCCGGCGCAGTCTGGCTGCCGCCACCATCTTCATGGCTTTGGTAATCTGCTGCGTGGATCGAACGCTGCTAATCCTTTTCCGAATATCCCGAAGACTTGCTTTTGCCATAAGTGCTCACTCCGCTTTAAACTGGCCCTTGAACTCCTCCAGCATGTCCTTGATCTTCTTTTCGAGGTCGGCATCCAAGGCCTTCTTATCGCGTATCTCTGCATAAACTGCTGGATGCCGGTTGTCGGTGAACGCCGTTAGCTCTTCTTCGTACCGCTGCAGAGCGCTTTCAGAATACCTTTCCAGATATCCGTTTGTTCCGGCAAAGATAATTAAGATTTGCTTTTCCACGGGGATGGGCTTGTATTGGGGCTGTTTGAGGATTTCCACCAGTCGGCTTCCTCGGGCCAACTGCGCCTGGGTAGCCTTATCCAGATCACTGCCGAATTGGGCGAAGGCCGCCATCTCCCGGTATTGGGCCAAATCAAGGCGCAAACTTCCGGCCACTTGTTTCATGGCTTTTATCTGAGCGTTGCCCCCCACGCGGGAGACCGAGAGACCGACATTGATCGCCGGGCGGATGCCCGAATAAAAAAGTTCCGATTCCAGATAGATTTGGCCGTCGGTAATGGAAATAACGTTGGTGGGGATATAGGCCGAGACGTCTCCGGCCTGAGTCTCGATAATCGGCAGAGCGGTCAATGAGCCTCCCCCCAGTTCATCACTAAGTTTTGCCGCCCTTTCTAAGAGCCGGGAATGGAGGTAGAAAATATCCCCGGGAAAGGCTTCTCGTCCCGGGGGACGGCGCAAAAGGAGGGAAAGCTGCCGATACGCCACGGCATGTTTGGAAAGGTCATCGTAAACACAAAGGGCATGCCTGCCTGAATCCCGGAAGTACTCTCCCATGGAACAGCCGGCGTAGGGCGCGATGTATTGCAAGGGAGCCGGGTCCGAGGCGGTGGCCGCAATCACGGTAGTGTATTCCATGGCTCCATATTTTCTAAAAAGGTCCACCACTCTGGCGACGGTCGAGCGCTTCTGGCCAACCGCTACATAGAAGCAATAAACCTCTTTGCCTTTCTGGTTGAGAATGGTATCCACGGCCAGGGCCGTCTTGCCCGTCCCGCGGTCTCCGATGATCAATTCCCGCTGACCCCGGCCGATAGGGATCATGGAATCGACGGCCTTCATGCCTGTCTGCAGCGGCTCTTTCACCGGCTGGCGGCCAACAATTCCCGGCGCTTTCTGCTCAATGTTACGGAAATGTTTGGCCTCAATGGCGGGACCATCATCGAGGGGCTGACCTAAGGAATTCACCACCCGCCCGATGAGTTCCTCGCCCACGGGTACCTGGGAAATACGCTTGGTCCGTTTGACCGAGTCCCCTTCCCGGATCAAAGTATCTTCACCGAAAAGAACGGATCCCACGTTATCCTGTTCCAAGTTCAAGACCATGCCATAGACCCCGTGAGGAAACTCCAAAAGCTCCCCGGCCATGACATCGTCCAAGCCGTAGATACGGGCAATTCCATCCCCCACAGAGAGAATAATTCCCGTTTCCGCCACGTCCAACTTGCGGTCGAACCCCTGGATTTGGCTGCGGATGATTTTGCTAATCTCGTCGGCTCTAATCTGTACCGCCATTGCTGTTCACTCCTTGTATAAATTCTCTTTTATTTTTAGGAACTGCGTCCGTAGGCTGCCGTCATAAACGACATTGCCAACTTTGGCCATGACCCCTCCAATCAAGGAGCGGTCTTCTTCCACAGAAAGAATAACCTCTTTGCCGGTCGAAGATTCCAACTGGCTCTTTATGGCCCCCACCAGTTCAGGGGAGATATTTCCTGCTGCAACTAAGGTCGCTCTTACCCGCTTGGCAACCGCATCGCAAAGATCTTTATAAGACCTGGTTACCTCAAAAAAATGATCAATCCGTTCCCGGTCGATGAGCAAATCAATGAAATCCAGGGTGGATTGGGAAAGGCCGTTGGGCTCGAAGACGGCTTTAATAATGCTTTTCCGGATGGCCGCTGGATAAATGGAGCTGAAAAGAACCGCGCTGAGCTCCCTGTTTTTCTTGAGCAGGTCGGCCAACGTTTCCAATTCTTTTCCCAGGGCATCATAATTTCCCTTTTGGAGGCCTATCTCTAAAAAGGCCCGCGCATATTTTCTGGCAACAGTTAAACTGATCACCTGATTTCTCCCATCTTGCCGATGAATTCTTTGACCAGCCGTTCCTGGTCTTGGGGTTGGGTTGCCTCTTGCAGGATTTTTTCCGCGAACTCCAAGGAAAGATCCACCATCTCTTTTCTTAGTGCCGCCCGCGCTTTCTTGACTTCCTGGTCGGCAACGAGGAGGGCCTGTTTCCGAACCCGGTCTCCCTCCTCCATGGCATGTTCCATGATCCTTTTCCGTTCCGCCTCTCCTTCCTGGGATATTCTCTGATGAAGATCGGCGATTTCCTGGCTCATTACACTAAGCTTTCTTTCCCACTCCTCGTGCTGGGTCTGGGATTCGGTCTCTTTCCGTGCGGCCTGCTCAAAAGAGTTCTTAATTTGCTCCTGTCTTTGGCCTAAGAAGGACTGAAGCGGCTTTTTTAAAAAACGGGCTAAAAGAATAATCAAAAGAACGAAACTGATAAGCTGCCAGAAGACCTCTCCTGAGATTCCCTGTCCGCTCCCGGACGCCCAAAGATCATCCCCCCTAAAAGCCAGGGCGAGAATCCCGAGGATGTTCATCCACCAACGAAAGACTCTCTTCATGCCAGGTTCCTCCCCAGAATTCTCTCGGCGATCTCGCGGGAAAGATTCCTTGCTTGAAGCTGGAGGTCCTTTCGCGCCAACCCGGTTTCTTCGGCAATTTTCTTTTTCATATCTTCAATGACCTGATTGGCTTCCGCCATGGTTTTCTGTAAAATCTCCATTTCCTTCGCCAAGCTCTCTTGACGAATTTCTTCCCGGATCGTGGCTCCTTGAGCCTGGGCTGCAGAAATCGCTTCCCGATATCGTTCAATTAACTTTTCCGCCTGTTGTTGGAGTTCTCGGGCCCTTTTTTCAGCTCCTTCAATCCGTTCTTTTCTCGCCTGCAGGAGGCTTAAAAAAGGTTTGAAAGCAATCTGGCTTAAAATGACTATCAAACTTAAAACAACCGCCAGTTGAATGATGAGAGTTAAGTTCAAATCGATCATC
>JAOUFX010000097.1 GCA_029857975.1 Deltaproteobacteria bacterium
GCACCGGATCTTGCGCAAAGGTAAATATATCTATGAGAAATACGGGGAACATGGCTGCGTGGGTTGTGGAAGGTGTGCCTCTGCTTGCCTGCCGGACATTGCCAACCCCGTGGAGATTTTTAACCGGTTAAAGGAGGGCAAGTGATGATGAACGCTGCGAAGGTTCAGCCAACATCGATTTATCTGCCCCATCTGGCGGAAATCGTCAGGACGGAGCAGTTGACCAAGATGGAAAAGCTCTTCGAGATCAAATTTCAAAACGGCCAAGAATTAGGGCACCAGCCGGGTCAGTTCGTCGAAGTTTCTTTATTCGGGATCGGCGAAGCCCCCATTTCGGTCTCTTCCTCACCCACCAAGAAGGGTTCTTTTGATTTAGCCGTTCGGGCGGTGGGCAATGTCACCCAAGCCCTGCATACCCTCAATCGTGGAGCCACCGTGGGAATCCGGGGGCCTTTTGGTCAAGGATTCCCCGTGGAGGAGATGAAGGGGAAAGATATTCTTTTCGTCGCCGGCGGGATCGGTCTTGTGCCCCTGCGTTCTCTGATCAATTATGTTTTGGATAATCGTTCCCATTTCGGCCGGGTTCTCGTGCTATTCGGGGCCAAAACGCCTGCCGAGCAACTCTTCCTGGGTGAACTCGCCAAGTGGCGCCAGAGCAAAGATATGGAATACCTGGAAACCGTGGATCGTTCCGACGGTCAATGGAAGGGAAATGTGGGGGTCATAACCACCCTCTTCCCGAAAATCACCGTCAACCCCCCGAAGACGATCGCCGTAATTGTTGGCCCGCCGATTATGTACCGCTTCGCTATCCTGGAGGCGCAGGTCAAGGGTATCCCCGACGACCAGATCATCGTCTCCCTGGAACGGCGGATGAAATGCGGCGTGGGCAAGTGTGGCCACTGCCAGATCAACCACATATACGTCTGCCAGGAAGGCCCCGTTTTCAGTTACGCCAAGATCAAGGACGTAAAGGAGGCCATTTGATGAAACCCAAAATCGCTTTTTTTGATTTTGCCAGCTGCGAAGGTTGCCAGCTTCAGGTGGTCAACCTGGAAGCAGAGATGCTCGACGTAATCGGCGCGGTGGACATCGTTCAGTTCCGCGAGGCCATGGCCGAGAAGAGCGATGACTATGCCATCGCCTTCGTCGAAGGGAGTATCACCCGGGAAAAAGACATCCCCCGTCTGAAAAAGATCCGCGAGCAAGCCGCTATCCTTGTAGCCTTGGGGGCTTGCGCCACCATCGGGGGTGTGAACTGCCTGAAAAACTTCCAGCCCCTCGACGACGTGCGCAAGTATGTCTACGGGGACAAGTCCGACTGGTACGAAACCTTTCCCGCCCGGCCCATCAATGCCGTGGTCCCGGTCGACTATTCCATTCACGGCTGCCCTATCCACAAAGCCGAATTCGTCAGAGTGGTCAAGTCTTTGCTCTTGGGCAAGAAGCCGGAGATCCCCACCTATCCGGTCTGCGTGGAATGCAAGCGGGTCGGCAATGTATGCGTTTTCGAACTGGGCCTCACCTGTCTGGGCCCGGTAACCCGGGCCGGATGCGGAGCCTGGTGTCCCACGTATCGCGATAACTGCGCCGGATGCCGCGGGCTCGTCCCGGATCCGAACACCAATGCGGAGAAGGAAGTCCTCAAGAAGTATGGTCTCACCGTGGAGCAGGCCATTAGTCAATTTCGCATTTTCTTAGGATATTCGGAGGTAGCCAAATGAAAAATATCAACGTCAACGTGGATCACCTAACCCGCGTCGAAGGGCACGGTAATATTGTTGTCAACGTGAAGGAAGGAAAGATCGAAGAATGTAAGTGGGAGGTTGTAGAAGCTCCCCGCTTTTTTGAGGCCTTTGTCCGGGGGCGGAGTTACTTGGAAATCGCCCATATTACCTCCCGCATCTGCGGCATCTGTTCGATCGGACACACTCTTTGTTCCCTGCAAGCCACGGAAGCAGCCCTGGGAGTCAAAATTTCCGAACAGACCCGGCTTTTGCGCCGCATCCTGATTCAGGGAGAGAACCTGCAAAGCCATGTGCTCCACTCCTATTTTTTGGCCGCACCGGATTTCGTGGGGGCGCCCAGCGTCTTTCCCTTAGTGCAAACCCACCCCGAAGTGGTGGTACGGGCTCTGCGCATGAAAAAACTGGCCAATGACCTCTGCGATGTTTTTGGTGGCCGTACGGTTCATCCCATAACGCCCACCGTAAACGGATTCACCAAGTTGCCTGAAATCAAGGATATCAAGGAAATACGCCGACGCTTGGTGGCCGCTGGCCCGGACCTGGAAGCAACCCTGGCGTTATTCCAAACCCTCAAAATTCCCGATTTCCAACGGGAGACGGAATACATATCCTTGAAATCGAAGGAAGAGTACGCCCTGTACGAGGGAGTAATCGCCTCCACGGATGCAGGCACAACCCCCGTGGCAAACTATCGGAACTGGACCAATGAGTACCTGGTTCCGCAATCGACGGCCAAATACACCAAACACGTGCGGGATTCTTACATGGTCGGAGCGCTGGCCCGGTTCAACAACAACCATGACCAGCTCCCCGCGAGGGCCCGAAAAGCGGCCGAAGAGTTAGGCCTGAAGGCCCCATGCTATAATCCCTTCCTGAACACCGTGGCCCAGGTCGTGGAGGCGGTTCACGCCGTGGACGAAAGTATCCGCTTGATCGATGAACTCCTGGATAAAGGGCTGCAGGAAGAAGATCGGCGGATTTTGCTGAAGGCGGGAAGGGGTGTGGGATCCGTTGATGTGCCCAGGGGCATCCTCTTCCACGACTACACCTACGACAAGAACGGGATTTGTGTCGAGGCCAACTGCATCATTCCCACAAACCAAAATCATGCCAACATTCAGAAGGATATGGAAGCCTTGCTTCCCCAGGTTCTGGACCGGCCTCAGGAGGAGATTCGTCTATCCTTGGAAATGCTGGTCAGGGCATATGACCCTTGCATCTCGTGCTCTACGCATCTTCTGAAGGTGGAGTTCATTTAAGCGGGGTATGAGTTTCGCCCAAGCGGGGATCGGCAGGAAGAAGGAAAACCGGTGGCCGGCAAAACTCTGATCATCGGGGTGGGAAACCTTTTACTCAAGGATGAAGGGGTAGGCATTCATGTAGCCCAGGAGTTGCAAAGAAAGGACCTGCCCGCCGGGGTCGAAGTTTACGATGGAGGAGTAGCGGGAATCGGACTGCTCGATTTTTTCCGGGATGCTTCCAAGCTGCTGCTGATCGATGCCGCGGAGATGAACCTGAAGCCGGGAACGGTCGTGCGTTTTACTCCCGAAAATGTAAAAGACCTGGGTGGAGGTGGGAAGTTTTCAACCCATGACGTCGGCCTCCTGGAAGTTCTGGAACTGGCCAAGGCTCTGGGGCATTGCCCAGAAGATGTAGTCATCATCGGCATCCAGCCCAAGGAAATCTCCTGGGGAACAGACCTGTCCCTCGAAGTTCAGGCATCGATTCCCCAAGTAATGGAAATGGTTTTAAAGGAAATCTCTTCAAATTTTATTGCCACAGAGGTCACCGAGGCCACAGAGAATAATAAAATGAACAAAGAAGGTGAAACCTCGACTCCTTAATGGCCAGAAAATTGATTTATTATTATTCATTTACTCTATGAAAAACTCGGTGTTCTCTGTGCCCTCTGTGGCTAAATCATCCGTTATGAACTTGGAATTAGAAAATCCTGCTAAACTCACCAAGGAAGCGGTAGAGACCGGGGCCGAACGCCACAGAAGGCGCTTCTTGCTGCAAGGCGTGGTCCAGGGTGTAGGCTTCCGCCCTTTTGTTTACGGGCTGGCCCAAAAAAATAACCTGCGGGGATGGGTGCATAACTCATCCGCAGGCGTTTTCATCGAAGTCGAAGGAAAGATGGAAGCGGTGGAAGGTTTTACCCGGGAAGTATTTCACCAAGCCCCTCCCCGGGCCCGGATTGAATCCCTAAAATTTGAGGATTTAACCCCGGTGGGTTTTCGTTCCTTTGAAATCCGGGAAAGTGTGGCCGAGGCGGGAAAATATCAGCTCATCTCTCCGGACATCGCCACCTGCGAGCCTTGCCAGCAGGAAATTTTCAACCCCCCAGATCGCAGGTGGCGATACCCTTTTACCAACTGCACGAACTGCGGGCCCCGGTTTACCATCATCCAGGACATTCCCTATGATCGGTCTAAAACCACTATGGCCCGATTCCGCATGTGTCCGGAGTGTCAGCATGAATATGGCGATCCGGCCAACCGGCGGTTCCACGCTCAACCCAACGCCTGTCCGCTCTGCGGGCCTAAGGTAGAGCTTTGTGACCAGCAAGGAAAGCCCCTCGGGGTGGATGATCCCATCTCCTCTGCCATTGGTTTTCTCCGCGAGGGGAAAATCCTGGCTATGAAGGGATTGGGCGGATTCCTCCTGGCCGGCAATGCCCAGGACTCATTGGTCATTGAAAGACTTCGCCAGCGGAAACGCCGGCCGCATAAACCTTTTGCCGTCATGCTGCCGCATTTGCCGGCGGTGCAAGAACATTGCTGGGTCAATGAAGAAGAGAAAAAACTCCTGCTATCCCCCGAGAGTCCCATCGTTCTCCTGCCCTGGAAAGAAAGTTCTTCCATCTCCAGGCTTGTGGCCCCTGGGCAAAAATATCTCGGCGTCATGCTTCCTTACACCCCGCTCCATCACCTTTTGCTGCGGGAATCGGGGCTGGCCTTGATTATGACCAGCGGCAACTTGAGCGAAGAACCCATCGCCAAAGATAATGAGGAAGCTTTTTCCCGCCTGCAGGGCATTGCCGATTCCTTCCTCATCAACGACCGGGATATCTATATTCAGTATGACGATAGCGTTACTGCCGTCGTATCAGGAAAAAGCACCATCCTCCGCCGCGCCCGGGGATATGCTCCCTTCCCCATTCACCTCCCTTTTTCCCTGAAGCCGATCCTGGCCTGTGGGGCTGAGTTAAAAAATACTTTTTGCCTTACGCGCGACCAGTACGCTTTCCTCAGCCAGCATATCGGAGACATGGAAAATTTGGAAACCCTGAACCATTTCCAGCGCACCATAGGAATATACCAAAGGCTGTTCCGCATCCAGCCGGAGATGGTGGCCTATGACCTTCATCCGGAGTACCTTGCTACCAAATACGCCCGCGAGCTGCCCGGGAATAAGGTCGGGGTACAACACCATTTCGCCCATATGGCCAGCTGCCTGGCGGAAAACGGAGCGGAAGGTCCGGTCATTGGATTGACCTTCGATGGGTTAGGATATGGCACGGACGGGAATCTCTGGGGAGGTGAATTCCTCCTGGGAAACTTCCGGTTCTTTGAGAGAAAAGCCCATTTTGAATACATACCCATGCCGGGGGGAGCGGCGGCCATTCAGCATCCCTGGAGGATGGCTCTTAGTTACGTTTATACGTTGCTGGGGAAAGAAGAATTTATGAAACATCAGCTCCTCCTGCCCCTGCCTCAAGGTGAAAAAGTCCGCATCATTCTGCAGCAGATTGACCAAAAGATTAATGCCCCCCTGACTTCTTCCTGCGGACGCCTCTTCGACGGAGTTTCGGCTCTGCTGGGACTTTGCCCATCGGTCTCTTATGAAGGGCAGGCGGCCATGGAACTGGAGAGAATCGCTAACCCCGAAGAAGCCGGAGCGTACGATTTTTTCACGGAAGAAGAAGGAGGAAAAGAGATCATTCGTCTCCGGCCACTCATTGCCGGAATCCTGAAGGACGTGGGAAAAGGGGTCGGGCCCTCGGCCATCGCGGGCAAATTCCATAATACCTTGGTCAATATCGGCGTGGCCATCTGTCAAAAGATCGGCGAACAGGGGGGGCCAAAGAAAGTGGCCCTAAGTGGAGGCGTATTCCAGAATCGCCTTCTCACGGAGCGGATGAGGTCGGCAATGGAAAAATCGGGATGGCAGGTTCTGACCCATCACCTGGTGCCATGCAATGATGGCGGTCTTGCCCTCGGCCAGGCGGTCATCGCCAATTTCGTTTCTTCGTAAATCATGGATTCACCGCCGAGAGCGCAGAGAACGCGGAGACGGCATAAAAATTATAAATTATAAATAAATGCAAATGTTCAAACTACACAGGATGAAAAAGAAAAAATTTAAATTTTTAGAATTTGTATTTTAAAATTTGTTCAGAATTTCGTTATTCGGATTTTGAATTTAAGATTTACAACTCTGCGCTCTTCGCGATCTCTGCGGTAAAAAGGATTTTTATGTGCGTTGCTATCCCGGCAAGGGTAAAATCGATCGCCGGCCTCATGGGCGAGGTTGAAGTCGGCGGGGTCTCGCGCCAAGTCAGCCTCCAGCTGACCCCCGAAGCCCAAACGGGGGACTATGTGTTGGTGCACGCTGGCTTCGCTATCCATGTCATCGACGAGCATGAGGCCCGGGAGACAATGAAACTATTCGAAGAGCTGGAAGCCCTGCAGGCCAAGTAAAATAGGATTCCCTTGAACCCTGGAATCCTTGAATCCTCGAACCCTGTATTTTAAAAAAATGAAGTTCATCGATGAATACCGAGATGGAGAGAAAGCCCGGCGAGTGATCGAGGAGATTCACCGTCAAGCTACCGAGCCGATGAGGTTGATGGAGGTCTGTGGCACCCACACCGTCTCTATCGCCCGATACGGTCTGCGCCAAGTTCTACCGCAAACGATCGAACTCATCTCCGGCCCCGGCTGCCCGGTGTGCGTTACCGGGAATACCGACTTAGACAAAGCCATCTCCCTGTCCCATATTCCGGCTGCTATAGTGGCCACTTTTGGGGATATGATGCGCGTCCCCGGATCCCATTCCACCCTGGCCTTGGAAAAAGCTGCCGGCCGCGATGTGCGGGTGGTGTACTCACCGCTGGATGGTTTAAAGATGGCTAAAGAATACCCTCAGCGGAAAGTCATCTTCCTGGGAGTCGGATTTGAGACCACGGCTCCGACCGTGGCGGCCACAGTCCTGGAAGCCAAGAAGGATGGCGTGAAAAATTTTTTCGTCTTCTCTGCCCATAAGACCGTTCCCTTGGCTTTGAAAGCCCTGCTCGACTTGGGGGAAGTAAAACTGGATGGATTCCTACTGCCGGGCCACGTGAGCGCGATCATTGGCAGCCACCCTTATGAATTCCTGGCTGAAAAATACGGCCTGGCGTGTGTGATCTCTGGATTCGAGCCCCTGGATATTCTTCATTCCATCCTAATATTGGTGCAGCAGGTGAAAAGCCGGCAATCGAGTGTAGACATCCAGTACAAGCGGGGTGTATATCCGGAAGGAAATCTTAGGGCCCTTCAGATCATGGGCCAGGTGTTTGAACCCTCGGATGTAGAATGGCGCGGTTTGGGGTTAATCATGGGGACCGGCTTAGCTTTACGGCAGGAGTTCGCAGAGTCCGATGCTCTCCGGGCTTTTGACCTGCAAGTTCCTCCGGTCAAAGAAGAGGGGGCGTGCCGCTGCGGCGAGGTTCTCCGCGGCTTAATCCGGCCGCAGCTATGCCCTTTATTTGCCAGGGGTTGTTCCCCTCAAAATCCGGTGGGCCCATGCATGGTTTCTTCGGAGGGGTCCTGCGCGGCAGCTTATAAATATGATGCGTGAATCGAGCTCAAAAGCTTTCTTAGAGACGGATAGAATTCTCCTGGCTCACGGCAGCGGGGGCGAGCTTAGCCACGAGCTGGTCGCTTCTCTTTTCGTCAAGGTTTTCACCAATGCTTTCCTGGATCCCCTCGACGACATGGCGGTACTGCGGCTCGGGGAAAATCGGCTGGCCTTCACCACGGACAGCTACGTGGTTACCCCGGTATTCTTTCCCGGAGGAGACATCGGCAGGCTGGCGGTTTGCGGAACGGTGAACGATCTGGCCATGGGAGGCGCCTTCCCGCTTTTCTTAAGCGCGGGGTTTATTATTGAGGAAGGTTTTCCCTTTGCCTCCCTGGAGAAGATTGTAATCTCCATGCAAAAGACGGCTGCGGAAGCCGGCGTAAAAATCGTCACCGGGGATACGAAGGTGGTCAACCGCGGCGGGGCGGATCAAATCTTTATCAACACGGCGGGAATCGGCCTTATTCCCGACGGGGTGGATATCTCTGGAAGCCTGGCGCGCCCCCGGGACCGCATTCTTCTCAGCGGGAGCATCGGAGACCATGGGGTGGCCATCCTGAGTTCCCGGGAAGGCCTGCAATTTTCCACTACCCTGGAGAGCGATTGTGCTCCCTTGAATGGGTTGGTAGCCAGCATGCTGGAAGTTTCCCCCCAGATCCATTGC